>JAYUHJ010000210.1:0-1928 GCA_043767065.1 Hyphomicrobiales bacterium
TGCTGTGGCAGTCGGCCTATGCGGAGTTCGTGTTTCTGCCGATCCACTGGCCGGAATTCGACCGCGCCGCGCTGGAGAAGGCGATCGAAGAGTTTCGCCGCCGCGAACGCCGCTTCGGCGGCCTCAAAGCCAGCGCGGGATCGTGAGCGCCGCCGTGGCGGAGCGCGCCATCGCTGCGCACGGCAAACGGATCGTCTCGGCCGTCATATTGGGATTGCTGGCGCTCGGCGTGGCCATTCTCGGTGGGCCGCTGTTCCTGCTGTTCTGGATCGCCGCAAGCGGCGGAATTCTCTGGGAATGGAACGCGCTGGTGGGCGCGGCGCCGCGTAACGCCGCGCTTGCGCTCGGCGGAGCCGGGCTCGCGGGCGCGGCGATCTCGCTCGGCTTCGGTACGCCCGGGGTCGCGTTGCTTTGGGTTTTCGCCGGCGCCGTCGCGGTTGCGATCTTCGCACGACCGTCGATCTGGGCCGCTGGCGGAGTGCTCTACGCGGCGGCGCTGCTCCTTCCTGTCGTCGTCCTGCGCGGCGATCTAAGGCTCGGCCTCGTCGCGGTCCTGTTCCTGTTCGCGACGGTGTGGGCCACGGATGTGGCAGCACTTTATTCCGGTCGCTATTTCGGCGGACCGAAGCTCGCACCGAAGATCAGCCCGGCCAAGACTTGGTCCGGCGCGCTCGGCGGAACGGTGGCGGGTATCGCCGGCGGCATCGCGCTGCTTGCGGTGATGGGCTTCGAGTTCGGCGCGGCTCATTTCCTCGTGGCGCTGGCGGTGACGGTTGTGGCTCAGCTCGGCGATCTATTCGAATCATGGGTGAAGCGGCAATTTAGCGTAAAGGATGCCGGCGGGCTCATCCCCGGCCACGGCGGGCTGATGGACCGGCTCGACGGATTTATTGCCGCGGCGCTCGCGGCCACCAGCTTCGGAATTCTGCGCGCTGGCACGGCGGCGCCGGCGCAGGGCTTGATGCAATGGTGACCCGGGTCACGATCCTGGGCGCCACGGGCTCGATCGGCGCGAGCACGCTCGATCTCTTGCGGCGCGATCGAGCGCGCTACGAAGTAGCGGCGGTCACGGCCAAGCGCGACGCGCAGAAGCTTAGCGTTCTGGCGCGCGAGTTCGGGGCCAAGCTCGCGGTGGTCGCCGACACGACAAGCTATCGCGAGCTGAAAGACGCGCTTGCAGGTACCAAGATCGAGGTCGCCGCCGGGCGCGAGGGTCTGCTCGCCGCGGCGAAGCTCTCCGCGGACGTGGTAATCGCCGCGATTACGGGCGCGGCGGGGTTAGAGGCGACCATGGCGGCGCTCTCGCCCGGCCGGCGCATCGCGCTTGCCAACAAGGAGTGCCTGGTCTCCGCCGGCAAGCTGTTCATGGCGACGGCGCGGGCGCGCGGCGCCGAAGTGCTGCCGCTGGACTCCGAGCACAATGCGGTGCTGCAGGCGCTCGCCGCTGGTCCGCGCGACGCGGTGGAGATGGTCACGCTCACGGCCTCGGGCGGGCCGTTCCGGACCTACGCCATGGAGCGTCTCGCGCGGGTGACGCCGGAGGAGGCGCTGCGCCATCCGACCTGGTCCATGGGCGCCAAGATCACCATCGATTCCGCGACGCTGATGAACAAAGGCCTGGAGTTGATCGAGGCGCATCATCTGTTCGGCCTGGCGCCGGAGCGGCTCGATATTCTGATCCATCCGCAGTCGATCGTGCATGCGCTGGTCGCGTTCAGCGACGGCTCGGTGGTGGCGGGCCTGTCGGTGGCGGACATGCGGGTGCCGATCGCGGTCGCGCTGTCCTGGCCCAAGCGCCTCGCCTGGGACGCGCCGCGGCTGGAACTCGCCAAACTCGGCTCGCTATCCTTCGAGACCCCGGATCCGGAGCGGTTCCCGGCGCTCAGAATCGCTCGCGCCGCGCTGGCGGCGGGAGGGGCCGCGCCCAC
>JAYUHJ010000211.1:0-1927 GCA_043767065.1 Hyphomicrobiales bacterium
CGACCCTGTGGCTCCTCCGACGCTTCGGCGGATACGATGCTGTTGGCCTTGTCGCTGATCGCGATGTCGGGAAAGTCGTGATCGCGCAGTTCGTCGCGAAAGCTCAGGATGTGCCAGAGCAACTGGATCTGCGCGAGCACCGCCGAAAATGTGTTGAGATCGTTGCCTGCCAGGCGCTCGATCCCGGCGGCGACTTCGGCGAAGCTCGCCAGCCCGCGATCGGCGTCCTCGCCGACCGCCTGCTGATAGCGTTCGATCAGGAAGGTGCCGCTGCCGCAGGCGGGATCGAGGAATCGGTCTTCGGGCTTCAGCTCGAGCCGATCGACGATGTAGCGCGCGATCGAGGGCGGAGTGTAATATTCCCCGAAACGCTTGCGCTGATCGCGATCGAGAAAGCGGTCGTACACCCCGGTCAGGATGTCGCCCTTGACCGTGGCGAAGTCATAGCGCGAAAGCTGGTACATCGCCCACTCGATCGCGTTCGACAAGTTCGCGTCGTGGGCATCGAACACCCAGTCCAGCTCGGTTTCGTCGAAGGCGGCGGCGTACAGCGCCTGCGCCTTCTCGTAGGCCATCTTGAGCAATCGGGTGTATCCGGCCTCGAACACCTCGCGCAGCCGCTGGAAGGCCGCGACGCCGCCGTTGCACAAATAGCGGTGCGCCCCGAAAAACCCGTGATCCTCGAAGAACCGGATCAGCAGAATGCGCGCCAGGATCAGGTTGGCGGTCTCGATCGCGAACATTTCCTGCGCCTGCGCCTCGGTCTTGGCGCTGACCCGGGCGCGAAACGCGGGCCAGCCGACGATGGCGAGCCGCGACAGGCTGCCCGCCTTGCGCAGTCGCCGGTTCAACCGCGCGACATCGGCACCATAGCGCCGCTGCTCCATGCGGGGCCGAGCCTTGATCGTCAGGCCATAGGCGTCGAAGTCGTAGGGACCGTACTCGGCCTCGAACGCCGCGACTTCGGCGGTGATGACATCGACCTGCGGCTGGACGCTGCGCAGCGTCTGCAGCGTCGCCTGCTGCAGGCCGTGGGTGGTGTCGCGCAGCGTCGCGTAGAACGCGCGTCGGGCCACCGCCACGCGATTGCGCACACGCTGGGTCGCTCCGTCGGGCGCAACGAGCTTTTCGGTCGCGATCTGGCTGATGTCGCCGTTGCGGAAGCGTTCGAGGCGTTCCGATACGCCCGCGATTTCAGCGCGAAGGGCAGCGAACCTCGCCTCGAACGCGGCTTCGTCCTCGGTGGCGAAGAGGAACTCGATGTCGTTGGCGGGATCGTAAGTGCCGCTGAGCACCGGACGCGCGATGAAGTGCAGCGGATCGATCATCACGAACCACGCAGTGTTGGGCGTGATATATTTCGATTTCTCGGCGAACAGCGCCTCGCGGCGCTCCGGGTTGCCGAGTCCGTAGCGTTGGTCCTTGGCCTCGACGACGATCCAGTCGATGGCGATCGAACGCCCATTGGCATCGTGCAATCCGCTGGGCGCGCGCACGGTCAGATCGGGGCGTCCGGCGTCGCCCGTGGTATCGACCAGCACCTGCCCGATCGGGTAGCCGAGAAACTGGACGAACAGCTGCGACAGGCGACCGTACATGCTGGCCTCCTGCCCGGGCAGGGTATCGAGCAGCGCGGAGGCGATGTCCTGAAAGCTGACCTGTCGGCCTCGCGATTGTCGCGCCACGCGCCCTCCCTTGTGCTGGGCCCGGGTGTATCGGCTCTGCCAGACTCCAACAAGCGGAACTCTGCGCTGAGTCGCCTCGCGCGAAACCACTTTCCTACATGGGCCGCGCTGTGGCTTAGTCGGGGCGATGGTCCAAGCCGTTTGCCTTGCTTCGTTTCAGCGCCGCTCGCCCGCTGCCGCGCCGCGCTTCGTCGGGGGTCGCGCGGCGGCGGTTGGCGGGGCCGGGGGGAAGGCTGCAAATT
>JAYUHJ010000212.1:0-4614 GCA_043767065.1 Hyphomicrobiales bacterium
CCGCCGAACGAGACGCCGATCACGTCGCACGGCCCACCGATCGTGGTGCGAATGAACTCGCCATAGAGCTCGGCCAAGTCCGGCACCGATTTGACCGACGGATGCAGCGGCGTGCCGTCCCAACCCGGCCCGACCGGCTGATAGATCGTGTGCCGCTGCGCCAGCTCTTCCATCGCCGGGGAGACGTTCGGTCCGCCGGTGCCGTGCAGCGTGAGAAGCGGCCGGCCGCTGCCGCCCTTGCGGTAGCGCAGCGCGCCGGAAGAGAGCTTGATCTCGTGCTCGCTGAAAGCGGTCATGTTCGCGCGATCCCCCTAGAGACTTCTCACTTCCGGCAGCACCTTGTCGCGGAACAGCTCCATGCCGCGGCGTACCGCGGCGTCGGGGATGTTGCCGATTTTCATGTTGATGTTGAAGCAGCCGTGGCTGAGCTCGCCGTGGATGCGCTTCATCTGCTTCACCACGCTTTGCGGGCTGCCGCACAGGATCGAGCCCGCGTCGATCATCTCGTCGAGCGAGCGCTCTTTGAGCGTCTCCAGCCGATTGACGAAGCGTTCGCCGAACTGCTCCTGCGCGAAGAAACGCGATTTCTGGATCACCAGCCGCTGTGCATCGCGGATCGAATGCATCAGCACGCGGTGAAAATAACGTTGCCCCTCGCGCATGATCTCGCGCGCTTCCTCGTCGGTGTCGGCGATGCAAGTGTTGTAGCCAAGCAGAATATGCTCGGGCGTAGGTTCCAGCCCGTGCGCGCGGGCGGCCTGCTTGTAGACGTCGATCGAGCGCTTCGCGAGCTTGAGATCGGCGATCAGCGTGATCCCCATCATCGCCCGGTGCTGGCCGGCAAACTCCGCCGATTCCTCATTGCTCGCAGACATCAAAATCGGCGGATGCGGCTTCTGATAGGGCTTTGGCCAGATCGAGATCGAAGGATACTGATAGAACTCGCCCTCCCAGCCGAACGGCTCGGGCTCGGTCCAGCACTTGACGATGAGGGCGGCGGCCTCGCGCAGCCGCTCGCGCGACTCGCCGGGCACCACGTTATAGGCGATGTATTCGTGCGGTACGCCGCGGATCATGCCCGCGATCAGTCGCCCGCCGCTCATCACGTCGATCATCGCGTATTCCTCGGCAACGCGGATCGGGTTTAGGAGCGGAATCAAATTGCCGAGCATCGCTAGCCCGATGGTCTTGGTGCGTTGCGCCAGCACCGAGCCGATCAGATTGCAGTTCGCCATCAGGCCGTAAGGGCTGAAATGGTGCTCGTTGCAGCCGACCCAGTCGAAGCCGCACTGCTCGGCGAACGCCATGGTGTCGATGTAAGTGTCGTAGAGCTGCTTGCCCCGCTCTGGTCGGAACGCCTGGTTGCTCACCGGCCACTGCGCCGGGGTCTCTTCGAGATCGGTCCACGGCATCAAATGGAAGTAGGAAAATTTCATGGGCGATCCCGATTGCGATCCAAGGGTTAGGGGAGGGAGCTTCTAAACTTACCTGGCCTTGCGATGCGCGCTGCCCTTACCCGCCGGCTCGGCGAGCCAACGTTCGCAGTCGTCGAAGCCGTCGATGATGCGCTGGTGCCGCGCCATCAGCCAGTCCTTGGTCTCCATGTGCGTGAAGATATAAAGCTCGCGGTTATTGATCGCGCGCACCACCCGCTCGCCGACCATGTCGGGCTCGAGCCCGTTCTCGAGCTCCTTCTGGAACGGATTGTTGCCGGACTCCTCGTAGGGCCCGCCGAAGCGCGGGGGCCGATTCTCGCCCGAGGTGTAGATGCGGGTCTTCACCGCGGCCGGGGCCAACACTGAAACGCCGACCGGCGTGTCGGCCAGATCGTGCGCTAGAGATTCCGTGAGCGCCAGCACCGCGAACTTCGTCGCCGCATAGGCGCCACTCTTTCGATAACCGCGCACCTGGAATCCGGCGATCGAGGCGGTGTTGACCATATGGCCCTCGCCGCCGTGCGCGCGGATCAGCGGGAGAAAAATCCCGATGCCGTGGATCGCGCCGTAAAGATTGACGCCGACGATCCAGTCCCATTCCTCGGGCGTGAGATCGACCACCGACTTCCCGTGGATGGTAATTCCGGCATTGTTGCAAGCCACGTGCACGGCGCCGAACGCCTTCACCGCTTCGTCGGCGATCTTCTGCACCGCGGCACGCTCGGAGACGTCGGCTGGCACCGCGATGGCGCGCGCGCCGAGCCCACGCACTTCGGCCAGCGCGGCTTCGAGCCGGTCGCCGCGGATGTCGGAAAGCACGACCGCCATGCCCTGGCGCGCGAAGGTGCGCGCGAGCCCGAGCCCGATGCCGGACGCGGCACCCGTGACAATGGCCGTCTTGCCCTGGAGCTCATGCATCGGACTCCTCCTAGATAGCGGGACGGACTGTCCGACCCGCGACTAAGACTGTCAACGCGGCGAGCGAACGCACGCGGGCCCGAGCCGCCGACGCCGGCCCACTCTCAGCTGTGCTTTGACTTCCCGAAGAACTTGGCCAGCGCCTCGATCTCTGCTTTGGAATCTTTCGTGTCAGCCGCCAGCCGCTCATAAAGCTCGGCGATGCTCTGATACATTTCCCGCTCCGTCCGGTCGCCGGCGAAGCATGCGATCTCCTCCATCTCCGCGACCCAGCGATAGGCCTTGGAGAACATGTCGGGCACGCTGCCCGAGAGCCGCGCTATCAATTGCGGCTGGCTGGCGCTTAGCTCCGCGTGCAAAGTCTCGGCGATGCCGGCGCGATGCGCCGCAAGCGCCATGCTGGAACCGATGGCGGTGAGGCCCTTCGTGATTCCGCCGTAACACATCTTCAGCGCCGACGCGGCGCCGATCGGCCCATCCATCGGGCGGAATACGAGGCCGTATTCGTTGAGCGTCTCTGTGCGCTTCGCCTCGGCGCCGGAGACGTAGAACACCGGCCCGTCATAACCCGCGCGCGGCGGTCCGCCGATGATGCCGCCGTCGGCAAATGGGCAGCCGGTCGCGGCGATTACGACCGCGATCCGCTCGACTGTTGCAGGGCTTACAGCATTGCAATCGACATAGAGCGGTTTCTTGTTCGCCGCGCTGAGGCTGGGCGCGAGCCGCTGGGCAAGCGGCAGCGCTTCCTTGGGCGGCACGATCGAGAGCACATAGTCGGCCTGCGCGATTTCCGTATCCTCAGCCGGCGTCATGCCGGCGGCCTTGGCGCGCTCGGCGCTCGCCTGGCTCCGCCCCTTGAGCGAGGTCACGACCCGCGCCCCGCGCTCGACCAGCCGCGCACCGACGGCGGCGCCCATGCCGCCCGACGCGATCACGGCGATTTGCGGAATCTGCGACATTGCTAGTCCTGCGGCCCGAGCTTCTCGATGAGGGCTTGCAGCTCTTTATACTCCTCCGCCGCCAGATCCGAGAGCGGCGGCCGCACCTTGCCCGCGCTGCGGCCGACGATGACCGCGCCCGCCTTCACGATGCTGACCGCATTGCCCGGCTGCTTGTTGCGGATCGCTACATAGGGAACGAAGAAATCCCTGATTAACTTATCGACGATCGCATCATCGCCACGCTCCAGCGCGTCGTGGAATTGCAGCGCCGTGCGTGGAATGAAATTGAATACGGCCGACGAATAGATGGCAAATCCAACGGCGCGGAACGCCCGCGCATACGTCTCGGCGGTCGGCATGCCGTTGATGAGCGCAAGTCGCTCACCCAGCGCGCTCTTGATTGCCGCGAGCTGCTCTATATCGCCGACCCCATCCTTGAAGCCGATGAGATTGGGGCACTCCTCCGCAAGCCGCGTCACGGTTTGCGCGCCGAGACGGCAATTCGCGCGGTTATAGACGATGACGCCGAGGCGGGTTGCGCGGCAGACTGCGGCGACGTGCGCACGCAAGCCTTCCTGTGGCGCCTCGGTGAGATAAGGCGGCATCAGCAGAAGCCCGTCGGCGCCGAGCCGCTCCGCTTCCTGGGCGTACGAGATCGCAGTCCGCGTGCCGTAGCCGGTGCCGGCGATGATCGGTGTCCTGCCGCCGCACGTGCGTACCGCCGCGCCAATGACCGCCGAGTATTCGGCCGGCGTCAGCGAGAAGAACTCGCCCGTGCCGCCGGCCGCGAACAGCGCGCCGGCCGGATAGGCCGCGAGCCATTCGAGCCGGCGCGCACTCGCTTTCGCGTCGAACTCGCCGCTCGCGTCAAAATCGGTGAGCGGGAACGAGAGCAGGCCGCGCGAGATCGCGGCCTTCAGTTCTTGTGGGGAGGTTACACTGGGCATCGAATGTTTCTCTCTGCGCCCGCTCGCGCGGGCAGTTGCCCACCTCGATCGCGTGACCCATTTGCTCGCAGCCGCGGAAGTTATGCCATAGGATGATCATCGCCCGGCACGAAAAATGCGACGAGCAAGAGTGCGCCAAGCACAGTCTCGGGCGACAGGGAGGACGCCAGTGTTTCGCACATTTTCGACAATCGCTTTGACGACCGGCGCTTTCGTCTTGAGCGGTGCGGGATTTACACCGGCCCAGGAGAGTTTCCCGAGCCGGACGATCCGCATCGTCGTTGGATTTCCCGCCGGCGGACCGAGCGACATCCCGGCGCGCATCATCGCCGAGAAGCTGAAGGTCTCGCTCGGCCAGAACGTCATCGTCGA
>JAYUHJ010000213.1:0-1920 GCA_043767065.1 Hyphomicrobiales bacterium
CCCGCCCGGCTCGGCCGACCAGGAGGGCGACCGTTTCATCGAGATTTGGAACCTCGTGTTCATGCAGTACGAGCAGCTCGCCGGCGGCAAGCGGGTGAACCTGCCCAAGCCTTCGATCGACACCGGCATGGGGATCGAGCGCTTCGCCGCGGTGCTGCAGGGCACCCACGACAATTACGAGATCGACCTGTTCGGTGCGCTGATCCGGGCGAGCGTGGACGCCACCGGAGTCGCGGCCGAAGGCCCGGCCAAGGCCAGTCACCGGGTCATCGCCGACCATTTGCGCGCGTCGGCGTTCCTGGTCGCCGACGGCGTGCTGCCCTCGAACGAAGGCCGCGGCTATGTGCTGCGGCGGATCATGCGCCGCGCCATGCGTCACGCGCAACTATTGGGCGCACGCGATCCGCTGATGTGGCGGCTGGTGCCGGTGTTGGTGCGCGAGATGGGCCAGGCTTATCCCGAACTGGTGCGCGCCGAGGCGTTGATCTCCGAGACGCTCAAGCTGGAAGAAACGCGTTTCCGCAAGACGCTGGAGCGCGGGCTGGTGATCCTCGACGAAGCCACCAAGGGTCTCAAGCCCGGCGACAAGCTCAAGGGCGAAACCGCGTTCACGCTCTACGACACCTATGGCTTTCCGCTCGATCTCACCCAGGACGCGCTCCGGCCGCGCAATATCGCCGTCGACACCGACGCGTTCGCAAAATCCATGGAGCGGCAGCGCGAGAAGGCGCGGGGGAGCTGGGCAGGCTCCGGCGAGGCGGCGACCGAGACGATCTGGTTCGGCTTGCGCGAGAAGCTCGGCGCCACCGAATTCCTCGGCTACGAAACTGAGAAGGCCGAAGGCGTCGTGACGGCGTTGGTGAAAGGCGGCGCGGAGGCAAAAGAGCTGAAAGCCGGCGAGGAGGGCGCGGTGCTGGTCAACCAGACGCCCTTCTATGGGGAGTCAGGAGGTCAGGTCGGCGATACCGGCACGCTTTCGGCCGAGGGCGTGCGCTTCCGCATCACCGACACGCAGAAGAGGGCGGGCGAACTCATCGTTCATTTGGGGAAAGTCGAGCAAGGCACTCTGAAACCCGGGCTCGCGCTTGCACTCGATGTGGATCATACGCGCCGCTCCGACATTCGCCGCAACCATTCGGCGACGCACTTGTTGCACGAAGCGCTTCGCCAGGTGCTCGGCGATCATGTGGCGCAGAAGGGCTCGCTGGTGGCCCCGGACCGGCTGCGCTTCGATTTCACACACCCGAAGCCCATGAGCGCGGAGGAGATCGACAAAGTCGAGCGCATGGCAAACCGTTTCGCGCTGGCGAACACGCTGGTGACGACCAGGTTGATGGCGACCGATGATGCGGCTGCCTCTGGTGCGCGGGCGCTGTTTGGCGAGAAGTATGGGGACGAGGTGCGGGTGGTAGCGATGGGGGAGGCGGGCGGCAACCAGATGGGCTGGTCGGTCGAACTGTGCGGCGGCACGCATGTGCGTAGCACAGGAGAGATTGGGCTGATTTGGATTGTAGCGGATGGAGGTGTGGGGGCCGGTGTACGGCGAATTGAGGCTCTGACTGGTCTTTTAGCGCGTGAAGATGCCAGAGAAATCAGAGGAATGAACAATATGCTCGCGCGACTTCTTAATACGTCGCCAAACGAGTTGTACGACCGCGTCTCAAATCTTCTTAATGAATACAAGAAGGCTGAACGTGATCTTGCCGAAGCGAAGAAGAAACTCGTCATGGGTGGCGGCGCCAAGAGCGCCGAGGACGGGGTGCGCAAGGTCGGCGACGTGAAGCTCTTGGCGCGCGCGGTCTCCGGCGTCGAGACCAAGGATCTGAAAAGCCTCGCCGACGAGGGCAAGAAGCAGATCGGCTCCGGCATCGTCGCGTTCGTCGGCGTGAACGAAGAGGGCCGGGCCAGCATCGTGGTCGG
>JAYUHJ010000214.1:0-4603 GCA_043767065.1 Hyphomicrobiales bacterium
ACCGGCGACCTTGCTCATGACACGCGCGTCACCGTGGTTACGGAACGACGATTGACACCGATGGCATCACTTCTTAGCGTCGCGGTCAATCTTGCAGAATTTGGTTTCGCACTGCGGAATGAACCAGATAGCCGAAATCCCGTCCGTCCGCGGGCTCGAAAACATGGCTGTTGAAATCCGCGCGCAGCGGCGACGAGTGTAAAAGACAAAGAACGACAAGTCCGACCGACCGAAGCCGGACAACAATATGCATCGAATGGGGAGCGCCCAGCCTTGTCCACGCCTGTAGAGTTTCGCCGCGACGGAAACGTCGGCGTTATCCTGATCGACAATCCACCGGTGAATGCGCTGCGCCACGATGTCCGGGTCGGCATCATGGACGGGCTCAAGGCGGCGCGCGACGACGATGCGGTCAAGGCGGTCGTGATTGCCTGCAAGGGGCGCACTTTCATCGCCGGCGCCGACATCACCGAGTTCGGCAAGCCGCCCAAGGCCCCTTCCCTGCTCGACCTGATCGCGGCGCTCGACGAGATGCCGAAGCCGACGATTGCGGCGATGCACGGAACGCCTTTGGGTGGCGGCTTCGAGCTCGCGCTCGGCTGCCATTTCCGCGTCGCTGCGTCAGGCACCCGCCCGGGGCTGCCGGAGATCAAGCTCGGTCTCTTGCCGGGCGCGGGCGGCACGGTGCGGCTGCCGCGCCTGATCGGCGCTGAAAAAGCCCTCCAGGTCATTCTTTCGGGCGATCCGATGCCAACGAAAGCGGCGGTTGCCGACGGCATCATCGACGAGATTATCGAAGGCGACTTGCTCGCGGGTGCCACCGCTTTCGCGCGCCGCGTCGTCGAGGAGAAGCGTCCACTCAAGCGCCTGCGCGACAGCGACGAGAAGCTCGCGGCCGCACGCACCAACCCGCAAGTCTTGAGCGAGTTGATCACGCCCGCGATCCGGCGCGCGCGCGGCACCAAAGCGCCGATGGCATGCCTGGAGGCCGTGAAGAACGCGCTTTCCATGCCGTTCGATCAGGCGCTCAAGCGCGAGCGGGATTTGTTCGTCCAGCTCCTGATGGGCGAGGAGTCCAGGGCCCAGCGGCATTTGTTTTTCGCCGAGCGCGAAGCGGCGAAAGTGCCGGACCTGCCGGACAGCGTGAAGCCGCGCGAGATCAAGCGCGCGGCCGTGATCGGCGCCGGCACCATGGGCGGCGGCATTTCCATGTGCTTCGCCAATGCCGGGATTCCGGTGACGCTCGTCGAGAGCTCGGCCGACGCGCTCAGGGCCGGGCTCGGCAAGATCGAGAAGAATTATCGCGCCACGGCCGCGCGCGGCGGGCTTACGCCCGAAGACGTCGACAAGCGCATGGCGCTCATCAAGGGCGTCGTCGATATCGAGGCTACCGCCGACGCCGATTTCGTGATCGAAGCCGTGTTCGAGGAAATGCCGATCAAGAAAGAAGTGTTCGGCAAGCTCGACCGCATCGTGAAAAAGGGCGCGGTGCTGGCGAGCAACACTTCTTATCTCGACATCAACGCCATCGGCGCCACCACCGGCCGCCCCGGCGACGTGCTCGGTACACACTTCTTCAGCCCGGCGAACGTGATGAAGCTTCTCGAGATCGTGCGCGGCGACAAGACCTCGCCCGAGGTGCTGGCGACCGCGCTCGCGATCGGCCGCAAGATGGGCAAGGTGCCGGTGGTGGTCGGCGTCTGCGACGGCTTCGTCGGCAACCGCATGCTACGCGCCCGCTCGATCGAGGCCGAGCGCATGCTGATCGAGGGCGCGCTGCCGCAGGAGCTGGACGCGGCCATCGTCGAGTTCGGCTTCCCGATGGGCCAATGCGCCATGGGCGACCTGGCCGGGCTCGATATCGGCTGGCGCAAGCGCAAAGGCACCGGCCTGCGCGCCCCGATCATCGACGCGTTATGCGAGATGGGCCGCTTCGGCCAGAAAACCGGCAAGGGCTTCTATACCTACGAGGGCGGCGCGCGCACGCCGATCCCCGACCCCGAGGTCGAGGCGCTGATCGTGGCGACCTCCAAGCGCCTCGGCGTCACCCGGCGCCCAATCGACAAGAAGGAGATCGTCGAGCGGATGATCTTCCCGATGATCAATGAGGGTGCGCGTCTCCTCGAAGAAGGCATCGCGCGGCGGCCGGGCGATATCGACGTGGTGTGGGTCTATGGCTATGCGTGGCCGGTGTGGCGCGGCGGGCCGATGTTCTACGCCGACACGGTCGGGCTGCCGTACATCCGCGACCAGCTCGCGAAGTTCGCAGCCCATTCCAAGGACAAGAATCTGGAGCCGGCGGTGCTTCTGAAAAAGCTCGCCGCCGAGGGCAATGGCTTCGCGTCGCTCAGCGAGAAGGCCGCGTAGTCATGGCTACGGTGCGCCCCTTCCCCTGGGAGAAGTCCTATCCGGCGGGCGTCAGCTGGGACGCGCCGATCAAGACTTCCAACATCTCCGCGCTGCTCGACGGGACGGTGGCGGCGCACGGCGAGAAGCCGGTGTTCGATTATCGCGAGCGGAAGATTCTCTATCGCGAGCTCGGCGCCATGGCCGACCGCTTCGCCGCGGCGCTCATCAAGATGGGACTCGGCAAGGGCGGACGGATCGCGCTTTATCTCCCGAATACGCCGTTTCATCCGATCGCCTTCTTCGGCGCGATGCGCGCGGGCACGACCGTCGTGCATCTCTCCGCGCTCGATGCCGAGCGCATGCTCGTGCACAAGCTCACCGACAGCGGCACGCGCACGCTGGTAACGGCGAATTTCCCGGGCATCCTGCCGATGGCGCAGAAGCTGCTCGCGGCCGGCCACGTCGACCGGCTGATCGTCGGCGACGAGGCGTTCTGGGGCCCGCCGCCCTTCCCGGCCGAGACGTTCACCGAGTCCGGGAGCGTGATCGCGTTCATGCGGCTCCTGGAGAACCAAGCGCTGCCGCGCGAATGGCCTGCAGTCACGGCCGATGACACCGCGCTCATGCAATATACCGGCGGCACTACCGGCCTGCCGAAAGCGGCGATGCTGACGCATGGCAATCTCACCGCGGCGACCGCCATGTACCACGCCTGGTACTTGCCCCAGACGCAGAGCGAGCCCGGCAGCGATCGCGTCATCTGCGTGCTGCCGCTCTTCCACATCTATGCGCTTTCCTCCGTGATGCTGAACCAGATGGGGCACGCGAGCGAGTTCCTGCTCAGAACGCGCTTCGACGTCGAGACGACGCTGCGCGACATCGAGGTCAAGCGAGCGACGCTATTCCCCGGCGTGCCAACCATGTGGATCGCGCTGGTGTCGCTGCCGGGCATCGAAAAGCGCGATCTCTCGTCGCTGCGCCAATGCGGATCGGGCGGCGCGCCGCTGCCGGTCGAGATCGCCGAACGCTTCGAGCGGCTCACCGGCATGAAGCTCCGGAACGGCTGGGGCATGACGGAAACTTCTCCGGCCGGCACCGGCTTCGCCCTCGACGGCCCCAACAAGCCCGGCTCGATCGGTCTGCCGCTCCCCGGAATCGTCATGCAGGCAGTCGCTGTGGACGACCCCAGGCGGGTGCTCGCGCCCGGCGAGATCGGCGAGTTCCGCATTAAGGGCGCGAACGTGTTCAGCGGCTATTGGAATAGGCCGGAAGAGACCGCAGCCTCGTTCGCCGACGGATACTTCCTCACCGGCGACATGGGCTACATGGACGAGGACGGATACCTATTCCTCGTGGACCGAAAGAAGGACATGATCATCTCGGGCGGATTCAACGTCTATCCCGGCGTGATCGAATTCGCGATCTACGAGCATCCCGACGTGGAAGAGGTCACCGTGATCGGAATTCCCGACGACTATCGCGGCGAGGCGGCCAAGGCTTTCGTGAAGATGCGCAGCGGTGCGGCGCCGCTGACGCTCGAAACCCTGCAGGCGTTCCTCGCGGACAAGGTCGGCCGTCACGAGATGCCTAGGGAGCTGGAGCTGCGCGACGCGCTGCCGCGTACCCCGGTCGGGAAGCTGTCGAAGAAAGAACTGGTCGAGGAAGAGCGCGCCAAGCGCGCAAAATCGAAAGTATCGGAGGCTGCCAATGCGTGAAGCCGTAATCGTCTCCACCGCCCGCACGCCGATCGGCCGGGCCTATCGCGGCGCGTTCAACATGACGCACGGCGCCACACTCGGCGGCCACGTGGTCAAGCACGCGGTCGAGCGCGCCAAGGTGGATCCGGCCGAGATCGAGGACGTCATCATGGGCTGCGCCATGCCCGAGCGCGCCACCGGCCAGAACATCGCGCGCCAGGCGGCGATCCGCGCCGGGCTCCCGGTTACCGTGTCCGGTATGACCGTCAACCGCTTCTGCTCGTCGGGCCTGCAGACCATCGCGATGGCAGCACAGCGGATCATTGCAGGCGAGGCGTCGGTGATCGTCGCCGGCGGGTTGGAGAGCATCAGCCTGGTGCAGGATGGCCGCTCGCCGACCGTGACCGAGGACTGGATCATGGAGCACAAGCCCGAGCTCTACATGGCCATGATCGACACGGCCGATATCGTGGCTGAGCGCTACAAGGTTCCGCGCGAGGCGCAGGACGCCTATTCGCTGGAAAGCCAGCGCCGCACGGCCTCGGGCCAACAGGGCC
>JAYUHJ010000215.1:0-1914 GCA_043767065.1 Hyphomicrobiales bacterium
GACGCCGCGATTGTTCCAGGCGGTCTCGTGCTCGGGATCCATGCGGATCGCCTCGTCGTAATCGTCGATCGCCCGGTCGAAGTTTTCCATGCTCGCGTAGGCCAGGCCGCGGTTGGTGAAGTAGTTCGGCTTGGCGTTGATCCGGATCGCGCGATCGTAGTCGCGGATGGCGCGCTCATACTCGCGCTTCTCGTCGTATTCCCAACCGCGATTGTAATAGAGCGTCGCCAGGCTATCGCCCTTGCTGCGGCCGGAATCGATCGCGCGCGTGCAGGCGTGGATTGCCTCGTCGCCGGACGACTTCGCACAGATTTCCGAATCCTGCGCCGCGGCCGGAACGCAGCCCGCCGCCAGGAACAGAGCCATCACCAACGCCGCCAGCGCCCGCTTCATGCCCGTCTCCCCGATCCAGCCGGCACAATGCTATTGCTTGGTGGCAGCGCCGTCGAGCGAACGAAAGGCGCATGCGGCCCGGAGGAAAACCCATGTCACAAACGGTCACCGTCGAGCGTCGCGGGCGCATCGCCGTCGTCAGCATCAGCCGCCCGGAGCGGCGGAACGCGGTGGACCTGCCTACGGCGCGCGCGCTCTATGAGGCGTTCAAGGCGTTCGACGGCGACACCGGGCTCGATGTCGCGGTGTTCACCGGCAAAGGCGGCGCGTTCTGCGGCGGCGCGGACCTCAAGGCCATCGCCGCGGGCGAGCGGCGACCGGTCGAGCTCGATGGCGACTTCGCACCCATGGGCCCGACGCGGCTGAAGCTATCGAAGCCTGTCATCGCCGCGATCGAAGGGCCCGCGGTCGCCGGCGGGCTCGAGCTCGCACTGTGGTGCGATCTACGCGTGGCCGGACGCTCGGCGGTGTTCGGCGTATTCAACCGCCGCTTCGGCGTGCCGCTGATCGACCTCGGCACCATCCGCCTGCCACGTATCGTCGGCCACGGCCGCGCCATGGACCTCGTGCTCACCGGACGGCCGGTAAAGGCCGACGAGGCGCTCGCCATCGGCCTGGTGAACCGCTTGGTCGAGGACGGCCGCGCACTCGACGCAGCGCTGGAGATCGCCGGTCAGCTCGCCGCGTTTCCACAAGCAGGAATGCGCGGCGACCGGCTTTCGCTGATCGAGCAATGGGGCCTGGAAGAAAGCATCGCCGCGCGCAACGAGGTCGAGCACGGCCTCAAGGGCATCGCCGAGGGCGGGATGTTCGCCGGCGCCAAACGTTTCGCCGACGGCGAAGGACGAAAGGGAAAGTTCTAAGCTCTCAGTTCACGCGAGCAACGCAGTGCGAATGACCGCGCGAGCGCCCCCGCGCGGCCATTCAACGCAGCGGCGAGTACCCGCTCAATTGGCATCGCCGGTGCAGAACTGCGACTCGACCTTGCAGCCCTTGCCGCCCTGCTCGCGGCACTGAGCGATCGCGCGGCGGCGGCGCTCGCTCGGAGTGTAGCCCCAGGACCAGCCGAAATTTCCGGTGCTGTCGCCGGCGACCGCGACGCAGGTGTTTTCGAACGTCTTGTAGATGCGGCAGTCTCTTGCATTCTTGCGGCATTCGCGCATCGCGCGTTCGCGAGCTTCGTCCTCATCCTCGTAGTTGTAGGAGGTGCCCCAACTGCCCGTGCGGGTGCGGAGTGCGATCGCACCCCAGTCGCCGGCCGAAGCGGCGGACGGCAGTATGGTAAAAGTAAAAAGGCCCGCCAGAAGGGCGAGGATGCGGAACCTGATCGGCTTCATGACTGTCCCCCCAGATGACTGTCCCCTAAGCGCGCCCGCTGCGACTGGACGAGGACGAGGCATCCTCGGCAAGGCCAGCGCGCCAGGGAAATAGTCTAAACATCGAATTCGTTTCTAGTCCAATGGCGTCCCGCCCACCCACCGCTGACCGCACGAAAAGATTGTGGACGGCTTTAAAGCCTAG
>JAYUHJ010000216.1:0-1911 GCA_043767065.1 Hyphomicrobiales bacterium
ACTTTGCGACTCAAGGCGAGTGGCTGGCCGTCACGGAGCAGAGAAAATTGTCCCAGCGTGTAGATCTTCAGTGGCCATGTTCGAGCGTCCGGATGTCTGATGACGCTCTTTAAGCCAATGACGCTATACGCTATCGTCGGGCGTGCGAAACCGTCGAGGTTCACATGATTGGCTTCCTTGGCATCCACCACCGCCTCGATCAGCGCATAAGCCTGCGCGCTCACGAGAATCTGTCCCGGTGCGGCCTCCTCGCTAAGCCGCGCTGCTAGATTGGTGATGCGGCCGATTACCCCATAGCCCAATCGGGCTTCGTAGCCGATGGCGCCGATGGTGGCGTATCCATGCGCGATTCCGATGCAGAGTGCAATATCATGGCCGCGCTTTCGACAATCCCCCATCATCTCTTCGAATCGCTGCTGCATTGCTACCGCCATACGGACCGCGCGGGCCGCTGGCTCCTCAACAGTTAGCGGATCATTGAAAATAATCAGCATGGAACTCCCGCTGAATTGCTCAAGGGTTCCGCCGTGGACCTCAATAAGCTGACCCATGTCTTTGTGATACTTGCGCAGCAGGTTCATAACCTCCTCGGGCTCCGAGGTGTCGGCTAGCGCGGTAAATCCCCTCAAGTTGAGAAGTACGATCGTGACCTCGCGCCGATGCGTTGCGAGGGGATCGTCGATGTCTCCCGCGACGATCCTCTCTGCAAGATAGGGCGGAAAGAATCGCTTGAGCTGCGCGAGCCTTTGCAGTTCGATGATCTGCTGTTGTACGCGCCGCTCCAGGCCGGCGTTCATCTCGGTGAGTTGCGCGGCTTGCGTCTGAACCGTGTCGTGGAAAATCTTGATGCGCAGGAGCGACTTCACCCTCGCCAGAAGCTCGGGCCTGTTGACCGGTTTGGTGAGGAAATCGTCGGCGCCCGCTTCCAAGCCCTTGATGCGCTCTTGCTCGGGATCGAGCGCCGTCACCATGACCACCGGCAGAATGCCTGTGCCGTGATCCGCGCGAATGGCCCGGCAAACTTCATATCCGTTCATGCCCGGCATGACGATGTCCAGCAGCACGAGATCGGGCTTGGCGCCGCGGATCCTCGCGAGCGCTATTACACCGGACTCGGCCGTTTCGACCGCATATCCGCTGCCAGTGAGTAGATCGGCCAGTAGCTTGCGGTTGGCCGCCTGATCGTCGACGACGAGAATCGTGGCCTGGTCGGTCATTGCAGGGCAGGTCGACGGGCGAGCAAATCTCGCACGGTATTTAGCAGGCCGGATACGCTGATCGGCTTGCGCTCAAGCGCGTCGAATCCGACATGCAGCAGGTCGATAGTGTTGCGGGTTATCGCCGAGGCAGTTACCGCGACCACCGGGATGTTCCGCATAATGTTATCGTTACGCAGAAGCTTGAGCGCATCGATCCCGCTCATTCCGGGCAGGCGGATATCCATCAAGACCAGGTCCGGCCGGTGCTCGAAGGCCAGGCGCAAGCCTTCTTCTGCCGTATCCGACTCCAGAGTCCGGTAGCCTGTTACGGTCAGGACATCGCGCAATAGTTTGCGGCTGTTGGCGTCATCCTCGACAATCAGGATCAAACGGTCGACCATGGTTGCGCCTTTAAGGTAAATGAGAAAGTCGACCCCTTACCGGGTTCGCTTTCGACCCAGAGCCGGCCGCCGTGCATCGCCACGAACCGCCGGGCCAGCGTAAGCCCGAGCCCGGTGCCGTCACGCCGGCTCGCGAAGTCCCCGCCTACCTGATGGAAGGCCTCGAAGATCTTGTCCTGATCGTGCGGCGCAATTCCTATGCCGGTGTCGCGCACCGCCAACTGTACGCCGGCGTCGATCGGATGCGCGAATACGGCGACGGTGCCGCCCGCAGCGGTGAACCCCACGGCGTTGGAGAGCAGGTTCAGAAG
>JAYUHJ010000217.1:0-4577 GCA_043767065.1 Hyphomicrobiales bacterium
CTCGACATAAACCGTCGGAAAGTCGGTGCAGTAGGCCGCGACCAGCGCGGTTGCCGGATGGCGCCTGGCATGGGCCACCGCCGCCCACGGCAGGTTGTAAGCGTCCTGGCATTCGATCAGGTCGGGGCGGTGCTCGTCCAATGCCGCGCGCACCGCGCGGTTGCGCAGCAGCAGGCGATAATGCGGACTGCCCGGCGAGATCGGCGGCGAGCCCGGAATCCATAATCCCTGCCGGTGCTAGATTCGCTAGGCTGGCGGTTATGGATTCCGGCTCTCGGCGCTACGCGCCTCGGCCGGAATGACAGTGTGGGAGAAGCGCATGCGCATCGGCGTGATGGCGGCCGGAGCCGTAGGCGGTTATTTCGGCGCGCGGCTGCAGCAGGCCGGGCACGAGGTCGCCTTCATCGCCCGCGGCGCACATCTCGAAGCGCTACGCAAGGACGGCCTGAAGATCACCAGCCCGGTCGGCAACCTGCATCTGAAAAACATCACGGCTACCGACGACCCGCGCACCATCGGCCCGGTCGATATCGTTCTTTTCGCGGTCAAGCTCTGGGACACGGAGAAGGCCGGCGAGCAGACCAAGCCGCTGATCGGCCCGGACACCGCGGTCATTACGCTACAGAACGGTGTCGATAGCGTTGCCCGGCTCGATCCGCTGCTTGGCGTTACGCACGTGGTTGGAGGCGTCACCTATATCGGCAGTCGCGTCGCCGGGCCGGGCGCGATCCAGCACATCGGGATCGCCGATATCCGCTGCGGCGAGCGCGATGGGAAACCTTCGAAGCGGCTGCAGGCCTTTGCCGAGGCCGCGAAGCAGGCCGGCTTCGATTTCGCGATCAGCGACAATATCGAGCTAGAGCTATGGAAGAAATTCGTCTTCCTGGTGGGTTTTTCCGGCGTCACTACTGTAACCCGCAAGTCCATCGGCGAGCTCTATCCGGACACGGATTGCCGCACGCTGTTCCATGACCTGATGAAGGAAACGCTCGCGGTCGGCCGCGCCCGCGGCGTGCCGCTGCCGCCGGATTTCGCCGACGAACGGCTCGCGTTTGCGGCGAAGCTGCCGCCCGCGACCAAGTCCTCGATGCTTTACGACTTCGAGCAAAAAAACCGGCTTGAGCTCGATTGGCTCGCCGGAACGGTGGTGCGCATGGGCGGCGAAGCCGGCGTGCCGACACCGGCCAACGCTGCGGTCTATGCTGCGCTGAAGCCATGGCGCATGGGCACGCACAACTAAAGTAAGAGCATCAACCTTTCGGCCTCCTCAGACTCTAAGAAGCATATTTAGGTTGAATTCTTGTGATCCGCACTAAATAGTAGATACGAAAATGATCAACCACGAGAGGAATTGCCATGCCACAGCGCAATACGGGCGGAATTAGCGAAAGCGATCTAGTTATGCCGTCGCTTCGATTGGCCGCGCAACGACCGAACAAGGAAATCACTACTTCGGAATTAATTGTGGAGTTGACCGAGCTCTTTAACCCGAGTGGGAAAGACGCCGAGATTATACCCGGCCGAAAGGATACCTATTTCTCCCAAAAGGTCCGCAATCTTATTTCTCATCGCGAGGGAGAAACGAGTTTTATTGCTAACGGCTATGCGGACTACACCGGCAACGGGATCAAGATAACCGAAAACGGGAACAAGCTTCTCAAGCAGATCGGCGGCTAGCGATAGCGGGATTTATAGCCTGGCTTGAGCCATCGAAGTTCCGTCGAGCCGGGAGCATCTTTGTCCCAGACAAACCAAGCGTATGCCGTAGTGCCTGAGCCCTTGGGTTCGACTCCCGTCGGATAAAAGGTAATCCGCTCACTAAAAACCCATACGCGTGACGGAGGCGTGTGAGCAAAGATCGTGTTTGCTCTATTGGCGCCTTCCAAGAAAGCAAGGCGAAGTAAGAGAGCGAATTTTCGTTTTGCTTGACGGATGCCTGTAGCAACGAACCCTTCAGCGCAGTTGTACGGCGGATTGGTAATGATGTTGTCGGCCTTTCGCTTCGTTTTTAGAAAGTCGAGCCCGGCCTCGCCATATCCGCGTTTGTAGAGGTCAGAACTGAAAACGCGACATTCAGTTTCTTCAAGCACGCGAGACATTGCGCCGTCGCCGCAAGCGCATTCCCAAATCTCGCCGCGAAGACTCTCGTTATCAGCGAGCGCAAAGGTTGCCCAGCGAGGAGTCGGAAAAAAATCTGGGCCATTTAAATCAGCGAACCTCTTGATGGTTGGCTTGAAACCACCGTTGAGGTTGTAAGTTGCGTCGGGCATGGGCACCTCGCCAATAAAAGGTATTAACGGTTCTTTGTAGTTAATGAAGATTTAACCGAGAGACCATCAGGCGCTCTTCTTTGAATCTATTTGCTCCTGAGCAACTCTCAGAGGGGGTCCGGAAGTCTTCAGGAATCGCTTCTGCGGACAGTCTAAATCGATTCGTATGAAGTGAAGTCAATGCACCGATTCTTTACCCTGACCGCCGACACTCGGCCGGTTAGTTCGCGTTGTGTAGCGAGTAAACCGGTACCGGTCATGCCAGTAACGCGTATCGGGGCGCCCCGTAGGGCGCCCCGTTTCCCTGCCGACTCCAAAACTTCCGAGCAGTTTCTCGATCGCGTTCTGGTTGGCGATTGCGTCGCCGCGTTAAATGCATTGCCCGAGCACTCGGTCGATCTGGTGTTCGCCGATCCGCCCTACAATTTGCAGCTCAAGGGCGACCTGAAGCGGCCCGACGATTCCAAGGTCGACGCGGTCGACGACGATTGGGACAAGTTCTCGAGCTTCGCCGTCTATGACGAATTCACCCGCGCGTGGCTCAAGGCCTGCAAGCGGGTGATGAAGCCGAGCGCGACGCTCTGGGTCATCGGCTCGTACCACAACATTTTCCGCGTCGGCGCCATCCTTCAGGACTTGGACTTCTGGATCCTGAACGACGTGGTCTGGCGCAAGACCAATCCGATGCCGAACTTCCGTGGCCGCCGCTTCACCAACGCGCACGAGACCCTGATCTGGGCCGCGCGCGAGCCGGGCGGCAAGGGCTACACCTTCAATTACGAGGCGATGAAAGCTGGCAACGAAGACGTGCAGATGCGCTCCGACTGGACCTTCGCGCTGTGCACCGGCGAGGAGCGGCTGAAAGACGGGGCGGGCAAGAAGCTGCACCCGACCCAGAAGCCCGAGGCTTTGCTCGCGCGCGTGATCCTATCGTCCACCAAGCCCGGCGACGTTGTGCTCGATCCTTTCTTCGGCACCGGCACCACCGGCGCCGCCGCCAAGCGTCTCGGCCGGCGCTTCATCGGAATTGAGCGCGAGGCTGAATACGCGCGCGCTGCCGAGGCGCGGATCGAAGCGGTCGAGCCGCTGCCTTCGCCGGCGCTGGCACCTTTCATGACTCCGCGCGAGGCGCCGCGGGTTGCGTTCGCATCGCTGATCGAGCGCGGGCTTCTGAAAGCCGGCGCCACGCTCACCGACGCCAAGGGCCGCGTGCGCGTGCTGGTGCGCGCCGACGGCATGGTCTCGCTCGAAAACGGCAAAGGCGCCGACGCGGTCGGCTCGATCCATCGGATCGGCGCGCTCGCGCAAGGGCTCGATGCTTGCAACGGCTGGGCCTATTGGCACGTCGAGGAAAAGAGCGGCCTGAAATCCATCGACGCGCTCCGCGCCGTCGTGCGGGCCGAGATGCCGGCCGCCTAGCGCGCCGCCACCACCATGATCTCGACATTGAGCTGAGGCGCCGCAAGCTTCGCCTCGATGGTCGCGCGTGCCGGTGTGTTGCCCGGCGACACCCACGCCTCCCACGCCTTGTTCATCTCGCCGAACTTCGAAATGTCGGTGAGGAAAATCTGCGCTTGCAGCAGCTTGGTTTTGTCGCTGCCGGCGGCGGCGAGCAGCTTGTCGATGGTGGCGAGAATTTCCTTGGTCTGCTCGGCGACGCTCTTGCCGGCCGTATCCTTGGCGACCTGGCCCGCGAGATAGACCCGGTCGCCGTGGGCGACCGCCTGGCTCATACGCGGCCCGACTTCGTGGCGTTCGATCTTCACGTTGCTCTCCCTTTCGGCTGAATTGTTCTCGACGCATGCGCGAGCACCTTGCGCATGAGCGTCGGCAAGGCTTCGCGATCCAGATCCGTTTCTCGCACGAAACGCATGCCTTTGGGCGGGCGCGTTTTTTTGTTCACGCGCGCCGTAAGCACGACGAGCTCCAGCGGAAAATGCGTGAAGACGTGGCGCACGGTTCCTGGCAGGCGCTGCCATCCGCTCTTCTCCCTCTCCCCGTTGGGGAGAGGGTTGGGGTGAGGAGGGACATTCCTAAAAGATGCTCGTCGGCTTTTCCCCCTCACCCGGCTCGCATCCGAACTCGGGTGTTCCCGAGTTCGGCATTTCAAGGGGCCGAAGTCGGATAAATCCGACTTCGGCAACGCCGACCTCTCCCCACCGGGGAGAGGTGAATTAAATTTCGGCGCATACTCTACTGTACGCTTTTCGTCAAAACGATGCGTCCATTCGCTGGTCGGCACTTCGGTCATCCCGCCAAGCAATCCGTTCGCTGGGCGCGTGCGCAGGAGCAGCGCGCCGTCCTCTC
>JAYUHJ010000218.1:0-10857 GCA_043767065.1 Hyphomicrobiales bacterium
GGGCCTTCCTGCCCGGTCAAAGTCGCCATCACCTGCACGCGCTGACGCGCGGCCCGCTCACGCGGCTTTCTCCTGCTCGCAAAACGAAACGGGCGGCGCCCGCAGGCGCCGCCCGATTTAGAAGACTCCGCTACCCAGGCTTACTTGGCAGTCAGCGCCGAGAGCGTGGTGTCGAACTTGAGCGCTACGATGAAGGCACTACCGCACCACGCGTTGGACGGATTGCCGGGGGCGCTCCAGAGGAAGGCCGTGCAGGTCGCGACGTTCATGTCGTTGCCATGATAGCGGAAGTCGAGCGTGAGCGTCTTCCAAGTGATGGCTAGTCCGATATTCGCGTAGCTGTAGCTCGGATCTACGTATCCGGTGGCGACAAAGCCGGAGCTGGCGATCCACCAATGACCCAACTCACCGGAGATGTAGGAGCCGAAGTCCCCCGACTTCCACGGTGTCACCCACTTGCCGGTGATGGACGCGTAGGTGGCCGACGCCTTGGCCGCAACGCCGACCGCCGCGAAGCTCTGGCTATAGTTCAGGAGGTCGGGCGTGTAGAAGACGTTCACGCCGAACGTGAGATCCGGGGTGACGTCGTAGGCGGCCTTGACGGCGAATTCCCAGAAGTCGCTGTTGCTGGTGAAGCCGTTGAAGACCTCGTTCGGGTAATAATAGTAGATGAACCCGAGATCGAGCGCGAAGGCACCCCACTTGTTGCGCCAGCCGCCGGTGATATCGACCTCGGCCGCCGGGTTGGTAAAGCCAAACGCCGGCGTGCTCGGCCAATTTACCCGCCAAGCGGCAAGGCCCACGTAGAACTGGCCCATGTTGGCGGGATTGAACTGCAGCTCGGCATACGCGCCGTAGGAGATCTCGCGGTTCGACTGCGATACGCCGCGGAAATTGTAATCCGACATGAGCGCAGCGCCGAAGGCGAGGTCCCAAAGCGGTGTCGGCGCCGGTGCGGGAGGCGGCGGGGCCTTCCTGACAAGTACGTCGGCTGCGAGCGCTGAGCCCGACAGGAGCGCGGCGACGCCGATGCCCAGCAGCAGTCCCTTGAAGTTCCTCATTGCCGTCCCCTTCATCGATGACCCCAGAACCGATAACCCCTTGCGGGAACGAGACATGACGAACACAAACACTTGGAAACATAAACACTTGGCGATTCGCGCCGATGCCTCGTCTTCGCTCGCAGCAAATCGCATGAGGGTTTCGGCGGCAATGTCACAATAACGGCAAGCTGCCTAAGTCGTGGGCAAACAGGCACTTAGAGCGGTTCTCCCATAAGGTTTTCACCCGGCGTGACATAAATGGCACATTTATCGGGGTTCACTGGCCTCCGGAAAGTCCTTTCGGACGGCCAAGATTCGGATCGAGGCTAATGATGAAGCTCTATTCCTTCTTTCGCTCGTCGGCGGCGTTCCGGGTGCGCATCGCGCTTGGCCTGAAAGGGCTGCCTTACGAGACGGTGCCGATCCACCTCACCCGCGGCGAACACCGCGCCGAGGCCTTCCGCGGCGTGAACCCGCAGCGGCGCGTACCGGCGCTGCTCACAATCTCACGCTAAGCGAGACCGAATAGTCGCACCTTTGATCACTGCATAAATCGCCGGAATGACGATCAGCGTAAGCAAGGTCGACGACACCATGCCGCCGATCATCGGCACCGCGATCCGCTGCATCACTTCGGCGCCGGTGCCATGGCTCCACATAATCGGGAGCAAGCCGGCCATAATGGCCGCGACCGTCATCATCTTCGGACGTACGCGATCGACCGCGCCGCTCATGATCGCGGCGTGCAAGTCTTCATGCGTGAACGGCCGCCCTTCAGCGGCGCGCTGGGCTCGCAATTCTGAGAGCGCGTTGTCGAGATAGATCAGCATGACGACGCCGGTCTGGGCGGCGACGCCGGCAAGCGCGATGAACCCGACAGCGACCGCAACCGAAAGATTGAACCCGAGCCACCACATCAGCCAAAAGCCGCCGACCAGCGCGAACGGAACGGAGAGCATGACGATCAAGGTCTCCGTTACCCGCCGAAAATTGAGATAGAGCAGCAAGAAGATGATCAGCACAGTGAACGGAACGACGACCTTAAGGCGCGCTTCGGCTCGCTGCAGGTATTCGAATTGACCGCTCCAGGTGACGTAGTAGCCCGGTGGAAATTTGACCTGAGTGGCTACAGCTTTTTGCGCGTCGGCCACGTAGCTGCCGAGATCGCGGTCGCGATAATCGACGAAGACGTAAACCGCGAGCTGGGCATTCTCGGTGCGGATGGTGGAGGGGCCCTGCGCAAGGTTCACCTTTGCGACCTGACCGAGCGGCACGGTGCCGCCGTCCGCGATTGGAATTAGGACTTGGGTTGCGATGGCCTGCGGGTCGCTGCGGAAGTCGCGCGGGTAGCGGATGCTGACGGTGTAACGCTCGCGACCCTCGACGGTGGTCGTCACCGGCTCAGCGCCGAGCGCCATGGAGACTATGCTCTGCAGGTCGCCGACCATGAGTCCATAGCGGGCAAGCTGCGCCCGATCGGGGTCGATATTGAGGTAATAGCCGCCGAGAACCCGTTCGGCGAAAGCGCTCGTCGTCCCGGGCACCGTCCGAATAGCGGCTTCGATCTGACGAGCGAGCTTTTCCATCTCGGCGAGATCGGTGCCGAAGACCTTCACCCCGACCGGTGTTCGGATGCCGGTCGAAAGCATGTCGATCCGCGCCTTGATCGGCATGGTCCAAGCATTCGAGACGCCGGGAAACTGCAGCGCCTTGTCCATCTCAGCGATCAGCTTGTCTACCGTCATGCCGGAGCGCCATTCGCTCTCAGGCTTGAGGTTGATCACGGTCTCGAACATCTCGGTCGGCGCGGGATCGGTCGCCGTAGCTGCGCGACCGGCCTTGCCCCAGACCGAAACCACTTCGGGGAACGACTTGATGATCTTGTTTTGCGTCTGCACCAACTCCCCAGCCTTCGTGATCGAGAGGCCGGGAGGAGTAGTCGGCATATAGAAGAGCGTGCCCTCGTTGAGGTTCGGCATGAATTCGGTGCCGAGCCGCGCTGCCGGCCAGAGACTGCCGGCGAGCACGATTAGAGCGATCACAATTGTCGCCCCTTTGAACCGCAAGGCGAGACGGATCACCGGCCGGTAGAGCCACATCAGTGCCCGGTTCACCGGGTTTCTGTGTTCGTGCAAGATACGGCCGCGCACGAACAGGACCATCAGCGCTGGCACGAGCGTCACCGAGAGCAGTGCAGCGGCCGCCATCGCAAAAGTCTTGGTGTAGGCGAGCGGCTTGAACAATCGGCCCTCCTGCGCTTCGAGCGCGAAGATCGGCAGGAATGACACGGTAATAACGAGAAGGCTGAAGAACAGCGCGGGCCCGACCTCGCTCGCGGCTTCGATCAGCACTTCGGTCCTGGGCTTGTCGGGCGGGGCGCGTTCCAGGCGCTTGTGCGCGTTTTCGATCATGACGATGGCGGCATCCACCATCGCGCCGATGGCAATAGCGATGCCGCCAAGGCTCATGATGTTCGAGCTGAGCCCCAATAAATACATGCAGAGGTAGGCGATCAGAATGCCCAGTGGCAGCGTGATGATCGCAACGAGCGCGCTTCGCACATGCAGGAGGAAAATGACGCAGACCAGGGCAACGATGATGCTCTCCTCAATGAGCGTTCTCTTAAGCGTGTCGATCGCCCGGTAGATGAGCTCAGAGCGGTCATAAACCGACTCAATGGTCACGCCTTGCGGAAGAGCCGGCGCAATCTCCGCCAAGCGGTCCTTCACGTGTTGGATGACAGAAAGCGCGTTTTCGCCGAAGCGCTGAAGCACGATCCCGGAGACGACCTCGCCCTCTCCATCCATCTCCGTGATGCCGCGGCGTTCGTCGGGCGCAAGCTCGATGCGCGCTACGTCCTTCAGTAGCACCGGCACGCCCCGGTCGCTCTTGACGACGATCTGCTCAAGGTCGGACAAACTCTTGATATAACCGCGGCCGCGGACGGCAAACTCAGTTTCGCCTAGCTCGACGGTGCGCCCGCCTACATCCAAATTGCTCGTGCGGATGGCTTCGCGGACCTTGGCTAGCGGAATGCCGAGCGCTTGCAGCCGTCGTGGGTCGATAACGACGCTGTACTGCTTTACGAAGCCACCGACGCTCGCGACTTCGGCGACGCCTTCCGCCTTGGCGATGCCGTAGCGAATCTGCCAGTCCTGGATGCTGCGCAACTCGGCGAGGTTTTTCTGCCCACCACGCACGATATATTGGTAGACCCACCCGACACCGGTCGCATCCGGCCCAAGGCTTGGGGCCACGCCGGTGGGCAATTTCCGCGAAGCGGAACTCAGATATTCGAGGACGCGTGAACGTGCCCAGTAGAGGTCGGTGCCGTCCTCGAAGATCACATAGACGAAGGAGACACCGAAGAACGAAAATCCGCGGACGACGCGCGATTTCGGGACGCTCAGC
The DNA here is from genome assembly GCA_043767065.1 of Hyphomicrobiales bacterium. Classification (GTDB taxonomy): domain Bacteria; phylum Pseudomonadota; class Alphaproteobacteria; order Rhizobiales; family Xanthobacteraceae; genus JAHFPN01. Next base: position 4,455 of record JAYUHJ010000218.1, read on the forward strand.
ATCGCCGTGGTCAGCGGATAGGTGACCTGATCCTCGACCACCTGTGGTGCTTGGCCGGGGTATTCCGTGTAGATGATCACTTGGACGTCCGAGAGGTCCGGAATCGCGTCGAGCGGAACGCGCGAAACCGCATAGATGCCGGCGAAAGTGATGAAGACGGTCGTCAGCCCCACCAAGAAGATGTTTCGCGCCGACCAACGGATCAGGGCCGCAATCATTTTGGGGCCTCCTGCGGAGCGAAGGCTTTGAGCGCCGCCTTCAGATTGCTCTCGGCGTCGATCAGGAACGTTGCCGCCGTGACCACCTCTTCACCTTCTTTAAGGCCCTCCACCACTTCAACGTAGCCGTCGCCGCGACGGCCGAGCTTGACCGGCCGCGGCTCAAAGCGACCCTCGCCTTTGGCGACCAACACGACTTGCCGCGTGCCGCTGTCGATCACGGCGCTGGCTGGAACGACGATCACGGGCGCTTCGTCGGCTCCGGCTTGGAACACGACGTCGGCGTACATATCCGCCTTCAATCGGCCGTCGGGGTTCGGGAGTTCGATTCTGACCCGGACAGTCCGCGTTTCTGGCCTTACCTCCGGATAGATGAACGTCACCGGACCTTCGACCGGCTGAGTCGGGTAAGCCCGGAAAATCACCGCCGCACTGGTGCCTATCTTGATCGCAGCGAGATCGGATTCGGCCACATCGGCGATGACCCAGACCTGAGAGAGGTCGGCAATACGATAGAGTTCCTCGCCAGCCATGACGCGCTGGCCCTTGACCACGCGTTTTTCGATCACTGTCCCGTTCGCAGGCGAAGGCCAGTCAATCGTCCGCGGATTGCCACCCGTCTCGCGCACCTCACGAATACGGCTCTCAGGAATCCCAAGATTGCGTAGCCGCTGCATCGCTCCGTCGAGGAATCGATCCGCATCCGCCCCGGTAGCACTCCGCGGTGCCGCACGCATTGCCACCATGAGATCAATCTGCGCCAACTGAATCTGCGAGCTATAGACCCGGAACAGCGGCTCGCCGGCGCGAACGGACTGACCGGTTGCGTTGACAAATAGCTCCTCGATGTAGCCGTCCGATCTCAGCGTGACGATCGTAAGGCGACGCTCATCGATCTTCACCGTGCCGACGGCCCGGATCGGTTGCACAATGACACGTGTGCCTACGGGCTCGGTGCGGACGCCACTGCGCTGAATCTTGTCGAGGCTCACCTTAACGGTGCCGTCGTCTTGCTCCTCGCCTTCGTAGACGGCGATGTAGTCCATCCCCATCGAGTCTTTCTTCGGCAAGGGCGATGTGTCGGGCAGGCCCATCGGATGGCGGTAGTAGATGATCTTGCGAGGGCCGGCCGCAGTCGTCTGCGGCTTCGGCACCGGTGGATCGAACGATGGCTCTTCGTTGTTATAGACCGGCAGATAGTCTCGGCCGGCAGGGTCCTTCTTCGGCGTTGCCGACCAAAATGGCGCACCAGTCGGATCCCGGTAGTAAATGATCTTGCGCTCGACGCTCGGTGCTGCAGGTTGCGCCGCTGAAACCGAGACCGGCCTAACAACCGGCGAGCGGACGTACCAATACGCGCCCGCAGCGCCTGCAGTCACACCGAGCGCAAGAACGATCGCAAGCTGCAGGCGGTTCATCGAGCGTCGGTCGCTTTGAAAATGATCTTGCCAACCACCGTCTCGGGTTCGCCCTGCACTTTTGTGGAGATGCTGAAGAGCCAGCGCCCCGCCATCGAAAGACTAGTCTTGAAGGCGTAGACTCCCGGCTCGGGGCTCGGCAAAGGGCTCAGGCGGGAGGCCATCGTCGCCATGCCGTCGGGCGCCATGTCGATCCGCGTCGCGACGACTACGGCGTCAGGAACCGGTTTGCCGGTCGGCTTGTGCATCAGACGCACCGCTACTGTGACATCGTTACCCGTCGTGATTTCTGCTTTCACGGGCTCAAAGACATAGTCGTTTGGGCCTGCAAAAGCGGGATCGTTCAAGATCACCATGGCCGCGATGACGGCGATGGCGAACATCGATTTCGGAATCATGTTCTGTTCTCCTCAAGCTGATTGTTGCCGCGCCTTCATGCGATTGAAGGCGTCCAAGTCGCTTAGCCGCACAAGCGAGCAGCTCGCGCGACAAGAAACGGAATTGGCTAGCGATCAGACTTGAGGAGGATGAAGGGGAGGACTAATCACGCCAGAAAAAAAACTGATACTTGCGATGGGGGTCTCGATCGTCAGCATCATCGCAGCAAGCATGCCGCTTTGAGTTACCGTAACCGCAAAATTGCAGCACTTCGCCGCACAAGCCGGCATGGCGTGGCAATCGTTCATATTGTTGTCGCAGGGCATGCCGCCGCCATCGCAGCAATCGTGCGTTGAGATCGCAACCGATTTCGAGGCAACAGCTATACTTCCCACGGCTGGCAGAACGGCCAACTGCGCGACGACTAGGAAAGCTAATAGGTTTCGAATTGCAAACATGAACCTGCGATCAGATGCATCACGCTATCACGGTTCCGCTTGTAGCGCTTGCAGGTCAAGTTACATCCTCGCGATTGAGCGTAAAGGGTTAAGCCTTTGGCCCGTCGCGCCAGAGCCTCGTCTTGGCCAGCAGCAAATCGCATGAAGGTTTCGGCGGCAATGTCACAATATCGGCAAGCTGCCTAAGGCATTGGCAAACAGGCACTTAGAACCGTTTTCCCATAAGGTTTTCACCCGGCGTGACATAAATGGCACATTTGCCGGTATTCACCGGCCTCCGGAAAGTCCTTTCGGAAGGCCAAAATACGGATCGAGATACGGGTCGAGGCTGTCGATGAAGCTCTATTCTTTCTTCCGCTCGTCGGCGGCGTTCCGGGTGCGCATCGCGCTTGGCCTGAAAGGGCTGCCTTACGAGACGGTGCCGATCCACCTCACCCGTGGCGAGCACCGCGCCGAGGCCTTCCGCGGCGTGAACCCGCAGCGGCGCGTACCGGCGCTCGTGCTCGACGACGGCACGGTGCTTATCCAGTCGCTCGCCATCATCGAGTATCTCGACGAAATTCATCCACAGCCCCCGCTGCTGCCGGCCGAGCCGGTGGCGCGGGCCAAGGCGCGGGCGGTGGCCGGTATCATCGGCGCCGACATCCATCCGGTGAACAATTCCGGCGTGCTCAAGGAGCTGCGCAGCCAGTTCAAGGCCGACGAGGCCCAGATCAACGCTTGGATCGCGCACTGGATTTTGGAGGGCTTCGCCGCGGTCGAGGCATTGATCGAGCCCGGGCCCTTCGCATTCGGATCGGCACCCGGTGTCGCCGACATTTGCATCGTCCCGCAGGTCAACAACGCCCGCCGCTTCAAGGTGTCGCTCGACGGCTTCCCCAGGATCGTGGCCGTGGACGCCGCGGCGCGGGTGCTTCCGGCCTTCGCCGCTGCATTTCCGGAAGCGCAGCCGGACGCCGAATGAGCGCCCAGGCGGCGTCCACACTTCGGTCACGTTTTGCTAGGCTCTATCGTGGAACGGCAATGGAATCAGGGCTCATGAACGCTTCGCGCCCGATTGGCCTCGCTTTGGCATGTCTTGTCGTGCTGTTCGGCGCGGCAAGCGCGCAGCCGTTGCCACCGGGAAGCATTCCCAATGCTCCCCCTCCGGGCGTGCGCGGCCCGCAGCCCGTGTTCCCCAACACGCCGACAGCTCAGGGCAACCCGATCTGTGTGCGGCTCGAGACCGCGCTGCGGCAGCTCGACGTGCCGACGGGGGGCGACCCGGATGTGCTGCGACGCTACGACGAGTCGATCAACCGGCAACGGGCCGAAGTCGATCAGGCGATCATGCAGGGTCGCCGTCTGGGCTGCGATTCTCGTGGCGGCTTCTTCGTGTTCGGCAGCCTGCAACGGCCGCCGCAGTGCGACCAGCTCAACGCCCGCATCGTGCAGATGCGCAACAATGTCGACCGGATGATCGGCGAGGTCGAACGCCTGCGCGGCAGCGACACCGGCCGCGACGGGCAGCGGCGGCAGCTCGTGGCATCGCTCGCACAGAATAATTGCGGCCCGCAATACCGTACGGCCGCGGCGCCACAACAGCAGCGCCCGCGCACCCTTTTCGAGTCGCTGTTCGGCGGACCATTGCGCGAGGAGGCTTCGCCCGACGCTGATCCATTACAAATGCCGCAGTCGGGCGCCTTCCGCACGGTTTGCGTGCGCACCTGCGACGGCTTCTTCTTCCCGATCTCCTATGCGACGACGCAATCGAAATTCGGCGAGGACGAGCAAGCGTGCCGGCGGCTCTGCCCCGCGGCCGAAACCGAGCTCTACTACCATCGCAATCCGGGCGAGGAGATGGAACAAGCGGTATCGACCTTGGGCGCGCCCTACATGTCGTTGCCAACCGCGTTCAAGTATCGCCAAGCTATCGATCCGGCCTGCGCCTGCCGCGGACCGGGACAAACCTGGAGCGAGGCGCTCACCGGACGGCGCGACGCGACCTTGCAGCCGGGCGACATCGTGGTGACCGAAGAGCGCGCGCGACAATTGTCGCAGCCGAAGCAGGCAACGCCGCAGAAGGCGACCAAAGGCCCACGCGGCGCGCTGCCCGCGACGCCCGAGCAGCCGCCAGTCGTAGAGCGTACACCGCCGCCGCCGGAACCCGCACCTGCGGTTACGCCCTCGGGCGAGCGCAAGGTACGAGTGGTCGGCCCGCAGTTTTATCCGGTTCGATAAAGATCAAAAATCCACGACCTCGGAGCGCGTCGGTATCGCGCCGGTGACGAGCGAGCGGTCGGGCTCGGCGGGCTTGCTGCCCGGATCGCGGAACTTGTTGACGATCGGATAGCGGCGGTCGCGGCCGAAATTCCGGAGCGTGACCTTCACGCCGGGCGCCGCCTGCCGGCGCTTGTATTCGGCGAGATACAGCATCCGCTCGATCTTCTTCACGGTCTCTGCGTCGAAACCGGCGGCGGCGACCTCGGCCACCGACTGCTCGAGCTCCACGAGGCGCTCCAGGATCGCATCCAACACCTCGTAGGGCGGCAGCGTATCCTGGTCCTTCTGGTTTTCCTTGAGCTCGGCGGTCGGCGCCTTGGTCAGCACGCTCTCGGGGATGATCGGACCGGCGGGGCCGAGCGCGCCCTCGGGCTTCCAGGAATTGCGCAGGCGCGAGAGATGAAAGACCTCGGTCTTGTAAAGATCCTTGATCGGGTTGAAGCCGCCGTTCATGTCGCCATAGAGCGTGGCGTAGCCGGCCGACATTTCCGACTTGTTGCCGGTCGTCACCACCATGGGGCCGAGCTTGTTGGAGATCGACATCAGGATCGTGCCGCGGGCGCGCGATTGCAGATTCTCTTCGGTGATGTCGCGCGCTTTGCCCCTGAATAGATCCTTCAGGCTCGCCTCAAGCCCCTCGACCGCTGTGGCGATCGGCACGATGTCGTAGCGCACGCCGAGCTTCTCAGCGATGGCGGCCGCATCGGCGAGCGACTCATTCGAGGTGTAGCGGTAAGGCAGCATCACGCAATAGACGCGCTTGGCGCCCAGCGCATCCACCGCCATCGCGGCACAAAGCGCCGAGTCGACACCACCCGAGAGGCCGAGCACCACGCCAGGGAAGCCGTTCTTGTCTACATAATCGCGAAGGCCGAGCACGCAGGCCGCGTAATCGGCGGCGGCACCCTCGGCGACATTTGCCTTCGGGCCTTCAATGCAGCGCCAGCGTTCCCCCTCCCGCTTCCATTGCGTGAGTGCGACGGTCTCGACGAAGGCCGGAAGCTGAAACGAGAGCGACTGATCGGCATTAAGCGCGAACGATGCGCCATCGAACACAAGCTCATCCTGGCCACCAACCTGGTTTACATAGATCAGCGGCAAACCGGTTTCGGTGACGCGCCCAACCGCATGATTGAGCCGCAGGTCGGCCTTGCCGCGATGATACGGCGAGCCGTTCGGCACCACGAGAATTTCCGAACCGGTCTCGGCCAGACATTCGCAAACGTCCGGCGTCCACATGTCTTCGCAGATCGGCACGCCAATGCGCACACCACGGAATTCCACCGGTCCCGGCAAGGGCCCAGGCGCGAATACGCGCTTCTCGTCGAACACACCCGTGTTCGGCAGATCGACCTTGAAGCGCACAGCGGGAATGCGTCCGCCGGCGAGAAGGCAGGCGGCGTTATAGACTTTGCCGGCCTCGACCCAGGGCGTGCCGATGATGAGCGCAGGACCGCCGTCGGCGGTTTCGCGCGCCAGCGCCTCGACCGCCGTGCGGCATGCCGCCTGGAAAGCGGGTTTCAGCACCAAGTCTTCGGGCGGATAGCCGGCGATGAATAACTCGGAGAAAACGACAAGGTCGGCGCCAGCAGCGGCAGCTTGCTTGCGCGCGCGGCGAGCCTTGTCGGCATTGCCGGAAACGTCGCCGACCACAGGGTTGAGCTGCGCG
>JAYUHJ010000219.1:0-4549 GCA_043767065.1 Hyphomicrobiales bacterium
AGTGGAAGAGCTTTAGCCGCGGATTGAAGATCAGGAAGAAACGGATCCCGGATTCGTCGAAGATAGGTCCGAGATATTTTTCGTCCGGCCCGAGCGCACTTGCGGGCGGCTTCACCGTGGAGAGATCGTTCAGCTCGAACAGGACGCTCTTGTCGCGGAATGAGACGCGGTAGAGGAAGCGCTCGATCCGCTCGACCTTTACGCCGTCGGCTTCGCCGAGCAGCCGGTAGGTCCCGGGCTCGTCCTGCAGCTCGCCGCGGTCCGGAAAATAGGCAAAGTGGACCTTGCCATTGTCGCGGTCGGAACGATCGAGGCGGATATTGCCCGAGTAGCGCACGCCGTTCTGCATGAAGTGGAAATAGTAATAATTCTCGGTGGGGTAGATTTTCACGCGCTCCGGCAGGCCACCAAGCACATAGCCGAACATCGCGAGCGGATCGGCGAGCGGAAGCGTCGTCTTCCGCGCCAGCTGCTCGATATAGGACTGATTGGTTTCGAGCTTCGGCGCCTCCTGCGCCAGCGCCGGCGCGGCGAGCGCGAGCGAAATTAGCAGCGCGAGAATCGGCGGCATCGTCGTTTCTAATCCTCGAAGATGGCGACCGCGCGGGTCCAGCCGGCCGACGCGCCCTTTATCTTGGCTGGAAAGCAGGCGACCAGAAAGCCCGTGGCCGGGAGGCTTTCGAGATTGTGCAGCTTCTCGATCTGGCAATAGCCACGGTGGCGGCCGGCCTTGTGGCCCTCCCAGATGATGCTGGCGTCTTGGGTTTTCTTGTAGCGCTCGGCGGTGTGCAGGAAGGGCGCGTCCCAGCTCCAGGCGTCGGTGCCGACCATGCGGATGCCGCGCTCGGTGAGGAACATGGTGGCCTCGTAGCCCATGCCACAGCCGGTATTGATGTATTCCGGTTTGCCATAGGCGGCGCCGGCGCTGGTGTTCACCAGCACGATCTCGAGCGGCTTGAGTTCATGACCGATGTTCATGAGTTCAGTCTCGATGTTCTTGGCGCTCACCACGTAGCCGTCGGGGAAGCGGCGGAAGTCGAGCTTGACGGCGGGCTGCAGGCACCATTCGAGCGGCACCTCGTCGATGGTGATCGCGCGCATGCCGCCGTCCATGGTCGAGTGATAGTGCCAGGGCGCGTCGACATGGGTGCCGTTGTGGGTCGAGAATTCGACCTGCTCGACCGCCCAGCCTTCGGCATCGGGCAGATCCTCGGGCTTCAAGCCCGGGAAGAACATGCAGACTTCGGCCGCGGTCTGCTTGTGGGTGCGGTAGACGATCTTGGGCCGCATCGGCGGCGGATCGGCGACGGTTTCATTGTCGAGCGCGATTGAAAGATCGACGAGACGCCGCGGCATGAATCTCCCCGAACCAAGGCTTTCGTCTCTAAAGGCTTTCGCTTCTATACATCGCCTTGAGACCGGTGCCCCGGTCTCGGCCGAGCTCAAGCGCGCGACAAGCGGGAGAAACTCGCGCTGAAGTTCGACATAGATCTCGACATATATGAGGTGCTCCAGCCGCAGGAATGGGGCTCGCCGGGCCTGATTTTGGCTGCTAAAGCTCGTCTTCTTGACCCAGAGCGGCAGAACGTTATACTTCATAACAATAACAGCCTTTTGAGGAAACGCCAGTGAATGCTCCGGCGCCCGATCGCACGCCTGCCTTGATCGCGTCCGAAATCCAGGGCGACATCGCCATCGTCCGTCTCGCGCGGCCGGAAAAACGCAACGCGCTGAACGATCCGGTCGTCTTCGGGCTCGAGAAATTCTTCGAGGGCCTACCCGAAAGTGTCCGGGCCGTGGTGCTGCACGGCGAGGGCGATCATTTCTCCGCCGGTCTCGATCTTTCGGAGCTCGCCGAGCGCAGCGTCGCCGACGGCATCGGCCATTCGCAGAACTGGCACCGTATCTTCGAAAAAATTCAGTTCGGCCGCGTGCCGGTGGTGACCGTGATGCACGGCGCCGTGGTCGGCGGCGGGCTCGAGCTTGCGGCCGCGACGCACATACGCGTCGCCGAGCGTTCTACCTATTACGCGTTGCCCGAGGGTGTGCGCGGAATTTTCGTCGGCGGCGGCGGATCGGTACGGCTGCCGCGCTTGATCGGCACGGCGCGGGTCATGGACATGATTCTCACCGGCCGCACCTACGACGCCGTCGAGGGGCAGGCGATGGGTATCTCGCATTATCTGGTCGAGAACGGCGAGGGCCTGGCCAAGGGTATCGAGATCGCGCATCGTGTCGCCAAGAATGCGCCGCTCACTAATTTTGCGATCATTCAAGCGCTGCCGCGCATCGCCGAGTCCGATCCCGCGACCGGCTATTTGACCGAGGCGCTGGTCTCGTCGATCGTGCAGGGCGAAGGCGAAGCCAAGGAACGGCTCAAGGCGTTCCTCGAGAAGCGCGCGCCGAAGGTCGTGCAGAACCGCTGAATTCGCGATCGAGCAGAACGATGTCGAAAGCCGCGCGAGAGATCAACAAGACGCCCGCGTCCGCCGCACCGTTCCGTCCGGTCCGCCTTGGGCCGCGCGACTATTTGATCGAGCGGAAGCCCGACGGCACCATCTATATCCGCTCGCCGCACAAGCTCGGCCCCTACGTCACGAAAATCACCGAGCGGCTGGAACATTGGGCCGATCAGGCGCCCGATCGCGTTTTCCTCGCGCAACGCGACGAGCGCGGCAACTGGCGCAAGATCACCTATGGCGAGACGCTCAAGGCCACGCGCGCGATCGGCGAAGCGCTCCTGAGGCGCAACGTCTCCGCCGAGCGGCCGATCGCGATTCTCTCGGGCAACGACATCGAACACGCGCTGCTTGGGCTCGCGGCAATGTATGTGGGCGTGCCTTACGTCCCGATCTCGCCGGCCTACTCGCTGATTTCCGACGACTTCGGCAAACTCAGGCACGTCTTCAATTTGCTCACGCCCGGGCTCGTCTTCGCTGCCGACGGAAAGGCATTCGAGCGGGCGATCAAGAACGTGGTTCCGGCCGACATGGACGTGATCGTGACGCGCAATCCGCCGGCGGGACGCAAGACGACCCTTATCGCGGACCTGCTCGCCACCAAGCCGACCCAAGCGGTGGATGCGGCGTACGCCAAGGTCGGCCCCGACACGATCGCCAAGATTCTCTTCACCTCCGGCTCGACCGGCATGCCCAAGGGCGTGATCAACAGCCAGCGCATGTGGTGCTCGAACCAGGCGATGATCCAGAGCCAGCTCGTCTTCTTCCAGGATGAGCCGCCGGTGATCCTCGACTGGTCGCCGTGGCACCACACGGCGAGCGGCAACCACAATTTCGGCTTCGTGCTCTATAACGGCGGCACCTATTATATCGACGAGGGCAAGCCGGCGCCGGGCGCGATCGAGACGACGGTGAAGAACCTGCGGGAAATCGCGACCAACTGGTACTTCACGGTGCCCAAGGGCTATGAAGCGCTGTTGCCCTATTTCCGCGCCGACGCGGAGCTGCGCAAGATTTTCTTCTCCCGCCTCAAGGTGCTCTGGTTCGCGGGGGCCGCGCTCTCGCAATCGGTGTTCGACGAGATGCAGGAGCTGGCGCAGGCTGGCTGCGGCGAACGGATTCTCTTTCTTACAGGGCTGGGCTCGACCGAAACGGCGCCGATGGCGCTCGCCCGCATGTGGCAGAGTAAGGATTCCACCAATATGGGCCTGCCGGCTCCCGGCGTGGATCTGAAGCTCGTGCCAAACGACGGCAAGCTCGAGGCCCGCGTCCGCGGCCCCAACATCATGCCGGGCTATTGGCGCCAGCCGGAACTCACCGCGAAATCCTTCGACGAGGAGGGCTTCTACAAGCTCGGCGATGCGCTCAAATTCGAGGACCCGAACGATCCGGGGCTCGGGCTGCTGTTCGACGGCCGCGTGGCCGAAGACTTCAAGCTCGCCACCGGAACCTGGGTCAGCGTCGGGCCGCTGCGTGCGCGTTTCCTCGCGCATTTCGAGCCTTATGTGCGCGACGTGGTCATCGCCGGCGGCGACCACGATGAGATCGCAGCGCTAATTTTCCCCGCGCTCGACGCCGTGCGGCAGCTTGCGGGTGCAGCCGCGGACGTGCCGATGGACAAGGTATTGAGCGAGCCGCGGGTGATGAACGAATTCCGCGCGCGGCTGACTTCGTTTGCGAAATCTGCGACCGGCAGCTCGAATCGGATTACTCGCGCAATTCTGCTCGCCGAACTGCCTTCGCTCGATGCAGGCGAGATGACCGACAAGGGCTCGATCAACCAGCGCGCGGTGCTGACGCGCCGCGCGAATCTGGTCGAGGAACTCTATGCCAAGCAGCCGTCGCCGCGCGTGCTCGTGATCGAAAAAGGAAAGTAACCGATGGAAAAGAAGAGCGCGGGTCTCGGAGCGAGCTGGAGCGACATCTGGCTGCTCGACGGCGTGCGCACGCCGTTCGCCGACTATAACGGCCCGCTCGCGCCGGTCTCGCCGACCGATCTCGGCATCAAAGCGGCGCGGGCGGTGTTCGCGCGCTCCAAGATTTCGCCCGACGACGTCGGCGCCGTCATCACCGGCTCCATGGCGCAGGCG
>JAYUHJ010000220.1:0-1887 GCA_043767065.1 Hyphomicrobiales bacterium
GCGCTGCCGTCGAATTTCCCGGGCGCGCCCGGCGCGCTGCCCGGTCTCGGCGGAAGGATTCCGGGGCTTCCGGGCCTGCCCGGCCTCGGCGGCTCCAAGGACTTCAAGAAGAAATGAACCTGAACCAAAGCTCACGAAAGGAAGTGCAATGCCCTTGAAAATCCGTATGGCCCGCGCGGGGGCCAAGAAGCGCCCGCAGTTCCGTGTCGTCGTCGCCGACTCGCGGTTTCCGCGCGACGGCCGCTTCATCGAGAAGCTCGGCACCTATAACCCGATGCTACCCAAGGACTCCAAGGAGCGCGTGCAGCTCGATCTAGAGCGCGTGAAGCACTGGCTCTCCAAAGGCGCGCAGCCATCCGACCGGGTGTCGCGCTTCCTCGACGCGGCGGGCCTGTTGAAGCGCAAGCCGCGCAACAATCCGGAGAAAGCGATCCCGCGCAAGGAAAAGAAGGCGGCAGCCGAAGCTGCAGCAGCGGCCGCAGCGGCAGCCCCCGCACCTGCGGCGGCAGCTCCGGCAGCGGCTCCTGCTCCGGCGGCGCCCGCCGCGGAGCAGCCGGCAAGCTAAGGCAAGGCGATGGCCGACCGAATTTGCGTCGCCAAGATCGGCGCCGTCCACGGTGTGCGCGGCGAGGTGCGGCTATTCGCCTTCACCGAGGATCCTCTGGCGGTCGGCCGCTATGGCCCGCTCGAGGACGAGCGCGGCGCACGCATGTTCAAGATCGCGTCGCTCCGGCCCGGCAAGGATCACCTGATCGCGCGGTTCGACGGCGTCGAGGACCGCGACGCTGCGGCGAAGCTCACGAATGTGGAACTTTATATTCCGCGCGAGCGGCTGCCGGAAATCGATGAAGACGACAGCTATTATCACGCCGATCTGGTCGGGCTTCGGGTCGAGACCCCGGAGGGTCAGGCGCTCGGCACGGTGCTTGCGGTCCGCCGCCATGGCGGCGGCGATCTTCTGGAGATCGCGCCGGTGAGCCGAGGCGAGAGCGTGATGCTGCCCTTCGTCGGCGCGTTCGTCCGTGAAGTTGATATCGGGGGCGGCAAGATCGTCGCCGATCCGCCGAAGGGATTGTTCGCGGAAGCAGACGCAAAATGACCTGGCGCGCGTCCATCCTCACGATTTTTCCCGAGCTTTTTCCGGGCCCGCTCGGCGCTAGCCTTTCGGGCAAGGCGCTCGGCGCCGGAATTTGGTCGTGCGAAGCGGTCGATATCCGCGACTTCACTGCCGACAAGCACCGGACGGTCGATGATACGCCGGCCGGCGGTGGGCCGGGCATGGTGATGAAGGCCGACGTGCTGGCGCGTGCGATCGACGCGACCGCGCCGGCCAGCGACGAGCGTGCGCGTGTGTTGCTCACCCCGCGCGGCCGTCCGTTGACGCAAGCCCGCGTGCGTCAATTGGCGGTCGGCCCCGGCGTCGTCGTGGTGTGCGGCCGGTTCGAGGGCGTGGACGAGCGCATCGTCGAGGCGCGTGCGCTGGAGGAAATTTCGATCGGCGACTATGTGCTTTCGGGCGGCGAGATCGCGGCTTTGGTGCTGCTCGATGCCTGCGTGCGACTCTTGCCAGGCGTCATGGGCAAGGATGCCTCGAAGACCGAGGAGAGCTTCGAGGCGGGGCTGCTCGAATACCCGCAATTCACCAAGCCGCAGTTGTTCGAGGGCCGGGCCATCCCGGAGGTGCTGCTCTCGGGCGACCACGGCAAGGTCGCGGCCTGGCGCCGGGCGGAGGCCGAACGCATTACCCGCGAGCGGCGGCCGGATTTAGCGCCCCGCAAGGGGCAAGGGCCTGAAAGAGAATGACAAGCCGCCCGCTTTGTCGTATCTAGCGCGCCGATCCCATAGCCAAGAAGCGGCGGCGCCCGGTGGGCGGGCCCGGAGGTTGCC
>JAYUHJ010000221.1:0-1886 GCA_043767065.1 Hyphomicrobiales bacterium
CGCCACGGCTGGCGGGTGGAGCCGGACTGGATCTTCACCACGCATGGCCTGGTGAACGGCACGGCGCTGTGCGTCGATGCCTTCACGCGGCCGGGTGACGGGGTGGTGCTGACCACGCCGGTCTATCACGCCTTCGCGCGGGTCATCAAAACCGCCGGGCGTCGGGTTGTCGAATGCCCGCTGGTCACCGTGGATGGCCGCCATGCCATGGATTTCGCCGCCTGGGACAGGCTGATGACCGGCTCGGAACGGATGTTCATCCTCTGCTCGCCGCACAATCCCGGCGGCCGGGTCTGGACCGGGGCCGAACTGCGCGGGGTGGCCGATCAGCAGCGTGAGCGAGCCGCCGGCAAGCATCTTGAGTTTTTCCCACAGGTGCGGCTCCGGCACGTACGGCGCCATGCCGAGCAACGCGGTGCCGGCGACGAGCACCCAGAGCGGTATCGAATCGAGCCATTTCATGGTCGGTCAGACGCTATCACTGGAGCACGCTGGCGATGCCAGGGTCAGTACCCGCCCTTGCGCATGCTTTCGGGCAGTCCGGCGATCTTGCCGGCCTGCTTGGAGGGATTGCCGGGGTAGAGATCGAACAGGGTTTTGTTGTCAACCTTGCGGCCCTGCCACTTCTCCTGCATTGCCTTGAGGATGGCGCGGTTGTTCGGCTGCTCGCCGTTATGGTTGGCGTAGGCATCGCGAAGGTATTCGATCACGTTCCAGTGGTCCTGGGTGAGCGTGAGACCCTCCGCGGCCGCGATCGCCTCCGCGACGTCCTTGTCCCAGTCGTCCAGCGACGCGAGATAGCCGTTTTCCGTCGCCTCGATCGCCTTGCCTTTCACTTCGTACGCCATGGTCACCTCTTTTGCGATCAATCCGACGTGGAGCGCAGGTCGCCGATATCTTTGTGGGGGATAAAGAGGCCACAGCCGAGTTTGCGCTCGGCGCCGAGGCCTTGCCGCTGCAGCGCAAGCGACTGTTCCGGCGTGAGACCGGCGAGCATCAGGCTGCGCGTCTGGTAGGTGCGCACCGGAGTCGCGACCGGCGTCATGCGGCCGCACAGCATCGTTCCCGGTCTGATGCCGAGCGCGCCGAGCTCAGCCGTGGCGAGGGCCAGAAATGCGGCTTCGTCGACTTCCTCCGCGAGGGCGACGCAGCGCGAGAACAGGGTCGTGATGCGCGACAGCGGCCGCACGGCGAGCTTGTCCACGCGCAGCGGGCAACCTGCGACCTCCAAGGTGCGGCCGAGGAGGGCGCTGGCATCGTCCAAGCGGCGCCGGGGCAGGCGCAGCGCGAGCTTGGCGCGGCGCGAAAGCTGCAGCACCGCGTCCGCACCTTCGGGCCGCATCCAGCCGCCCGCCGAAGCCGCGCCATGGACGGTATGCAGGCCGGCGCCGGGCTCCTCGGCAAACCAGGGCAGCGCGCCCTGGATCGCCTGCGACAGCGCGTGGGCATGATCGACCGGCAGGTTGCGGCAGGAGATGGCGAACATCGCGTCCACGATATCGGCGAAAGCATCCTGCATTTCAGGCCGCGGGCAGCGCGGCCTGCAGCGCCTCGCGGTCGAACCACCAGTCGTCCTGCACCAGCACGTCGACGACGTTGCGCAGGCGCGGCAGGAACAGCGCCGGGTCGTTCAACTCCATGTCCTCGATCCACTTGTTGAACTCCTGCTGCCCGCTGACGCCGCTATGCCGGCGCGCCACGGTGGCGAGCACCTGACTGACGTAAATGAGAAGATTCTCGCGCTGCGGCTCACGCGCGCGCAGATCCACCAGGTAGTTCGCCGTGATGGCGGCTACCGCCGCGCCATCGGCGTCCGGCGGCGTCTCTTCGACCACGCGCTGCAGCAGCGCGACGCTCAGCTCGGGATCGATCGGATAGGTCACCGC
>JAYUHJ010000222.1:0-1885 GCA_043767065.1 Hyphomicrobiales bacterium
GCCGCCTCGCTGAGGGCCGAGAAGAACGCTTCGGCGTCCCGCGCTTCGATTTCGGGCATGCGCAGCAAATGGGCGGTCACGGCTTCCGGCTCGCCCGTATCCAGTTCGCCTATTTCGCCGCGCGAACAATCGAGATACACAGGCGGCGACACCGGAATCGCGGCGATGCCGCCGCCACTTTCGTGTTCCGTGGATCGCACGGCCCAGCGCAGGCCGCCGATCTCGCCGGAAACCAGTTGCAGCGGCGCGGTGACTCGCGCCCCGCGCTTCAACCAGCCATCGCCGTCCAGGCGCAACTCAAACCGTTGCGGCCCATAGGCATTCCATTTTCGGTCGTCGAAATATCTCAAGCGTCCGGTCGCGAGCGCCCGGTCGAGCGCTTCCCGGCCGGCCACGCCCTCCAGGGTCCATCCCGATTGAATTCCGGAAGCTCTGCGGAGGCGAGCCACAGCGTGAAAAACAGGAACGTCAAGACCCCCGAGATAACGAGGCGGTTCCCGGCCGGCAAACAGCCAGTTGAGATCCGGCGATGAATGGCCCATCGCCGACAGCCGCCCATCCTTCAGGATTCGCGCCTTCAGAATCCCAAAGGTGCGTCCCTCTTCGCTCAACGTATAGCAGACGCATTCTCCTTTAAGCGGCATCTCGGGAGCGCGCGCGAGCGCTCCCTCGAATCGCCGCAGCCAGTCCTGCGCCTCGGGCGCAATAGTCACCGCCTCCGGGGCATTCGATGCTCTGGGCGCATCGCCGGTCGCGACCTGCGCTCCCGCGTCCGGCCGGGCGCAGAGCCAGACCAACGCGGCGCAAGCGACGTGCTTGCAGTCGGTTTCCATCGGGCAACTACAATCGCCTTCGACCAGATAGAGCGTCCCCGATTCGTCGAAGCTCAGAACCACGTCCTGCGTATAGGGCGCGGGAAGGCTGCCAACGCAGGTCGACTCCAACTCCATATCGAGGCCATTGCGCCGTTCCGATACGATCCTCGCGCGGCCCGACAACGCGTACTGGCAACCTCGCGCGACGCTTGTGGCATCGAGCAGACCGGAGAGCTGCCGCCGCGCCCGGTTGATCGCCACCGCGGAAACGCTTTCCGGCTCAAACGGCATCGCCTGCCGCATTCAGCCGGCTCCTTCACCCAGATAAGCCTCGCGCACCTTGGGGTTCGCAAGCAGCTTTCCTGCTTCATCAGCCAGCGTAATGGTCCCTGATTCCATCACATAGCCTCGCGTCGCTACTTCTAGCGCGAGGCGCGCGTTCTGCTCCACCAGCAGGATCGTGACGCCCTCTGTTGCGATCTGGCGCACGATCTCGAAGATTTTCGCCACCAGGCGCGGCGCGAGGCCCATCGAGGGTTCGTCCAGCAGCAGCAGCTTTGGCCGGGCCATCAATGCGCGCCCTATGGCGAGCATCTGCTGCTCGCCACCCGAAAGCGTGCCCGCGGTCTGCGTGCGCCGTTCTTTCAGGCGCGGAAACGTCTCGTACTGGCGTTCCATGTCCTGTACAACGCCCGAGTCGCTCCGGGTGAACGCGCCCATCGAGAGGTTCTCCTGCACCGTGAGCTGCGCAAAGACGCCGCGCCCTTCGGGCACCATCACCAGGCCCCGCCGCGGCAGTTCATGGACCGCGACGCCGGCGGTATCCACCCCGGCATAGCGCACGCTGCCCGCGCGCGGCGCGAGCAGGCCGCAGATCGCGCGCAGCGTGGTGCTCTTGCCCGCGCCGTTGGCGCCGATCAGGCACACCAGTTCGCCTTCGCGGACTTCGAGGTCGATGCCTTTGACGGCGCGGATGCCGCCGTAATTGACCTCCAGGCCCCTGACCTCAAGCAGCACTGGCGACGCCGAGATAGGCCTCGATCACGCGTGGATCGCGCTGCACGTCGGCG
>JAYUHJ010000223.1:0-1882 GCA_043767065.1 Hyphomicrobiales bacterium
CGTGGTCATGTTGCAGCAGCAGCAATCACATTGCGCTCCGTGTCTGATGCTTTGCTCTGAATCCACGCGGGGTCGACGAACGAGTGGCACGCATCGGCCATCAGGCGCACGGAATGGAGGAAGTTGAACACGATGACCGGCTTGAAGACGTTCAGCTCGAAATTGCCCTGCGAAGCGGCGAACCCGATGGCCGCGTCGTTGCCCATGACCTGCACGCACACCATGGTCATGGCCTCGCACTGCGTTGGGTTCACCTTGCCGGGCATGATGGATGAGCCAGGCTCGTTCTCGGGGAGATTTAATTCGCCGAGTCCACAGCGCGGACCGGACGCCAGCCATCGCAGGTCATTGGCAATCTTCATCAGCGTGGCAGCGAGTGATTTGAGCGCGCCGCTCGCCATGACGAATTCATCATGCGCCGAGAGCGCGGCAAACTTGTTCGGGTGCGAGGTGAAGGGTTGACCGGTGAGTTCCGCGATCTTCTTCGCGGCGCGTTCGCCGAACTCGGGATGAGCGTTCAACCCCGTGCCGACGGCGGTGCCGCCCACAGCCAGCGCGCGAAGGCCAGGCAGGACCAATTGAAGTCGCTCGAGGATCGCGTCCAGCAACGCCACGTAGCCGGAGAACTCCTGACCGAGCGTGATCGGTGTCGCGTCCTGCAGATGGGTCCGACCGATCTTCACGATGGGATCGAACTCCTTGCGTTTCACCTCCAGCGCGTCGCGCAGGCTCCGCACCTGGGGCACCAGCGTCTGCTCCAACTCGGTCGCCGCAGCAATCGACATCGCGGTGGGGAAGGTGTCGTTCGACGACTGCGACATGTTCACGTCGTCGTTCGGGTGAACGGGCTTCTTGCTGCCCATCTGGCCGCCCGCCATTTCGATGGCGCGATTCGAGATGACCTCGTTGGCGTTCATGTTCGACTGCGTGCCGCTGCCGGTCTGCCACACGCGCAGCGGGAAATGGTCATTGAGTTTGCCGGCGATGACTTCATCCGCCGCCTGCGCGATGAGCTGGCACTTCTCCTCGGGGAGTTTGCCGAGGTCGCGGTTGACGAGGGCGCAGGCTTTCTTGAGGATGCCGAACGCCCTCGTAATCTCGCGCGGCATGAGGTCGCGCCCGATGTTGAAGTGGATGAGCGAACGCGCCGTCTGCGCGCCCCAGTAGCGGTCGGCGGGCACCTCGATGGCGCCCATGCTGTCAGTTTCAGTGCGGGTCTTCATTTTGAAAGAGGCGCGCAGGATGGCGCGGGACGCGGGGTGTTTCAAGCCCGCGCGCGGTTGGCTGATCAAAAAGTCTGGAGAACAATTTATGAATGACGAAAGAGAAACGATGCGGGATGCGGGATGCGGGATTCAGGATGGAAGCGCTGCCGCAGAAAAGTGCAGGGGTTGTTCCGCCATCCGTCGCTCGTCATTTCTGATCTTCCTGCTGGTGCTTGCCCAGACCGCGTTCAGCCAGGGCACCAAGGCTGATTATGAGCGCTCTGCGAACCTGCGCAAACTCACCGAAGGCAAAGTCCTCAATCGCCGCATCGAGCCGCGCTGGTCGGCGGACGGCAACCGCCTCTGGTTCCGGCGAGAAACTTCAGGTGGCGGACGCGAGTTCATCCTCGTTGACGCGGAGAATGCCACGCGCCAGCAGGCATTTGATCACACCCGCCTCGCTGCAGCGCTGAAGAAGGCAGGCGTGAAGGATGCCCGCAAAGAGAGTCTGCCCGTGGACGATTTGATTTTCTCCGCTGATGGCCAGCAGCTCGACTTCCGCGCGGGCGGCAAGTCGTGGCAATGCCATCTCCAGTCCTACACCTTGCTTGAATCGCCCAGGACAGTTGAACCCGCCGGTACCGCCAAACCACTCGACGAAACGCCGCGCGCCAGCC
>JAYUHJ010000224.1:0-10781 GCA_043767065.1 Hyphomicrobiales bacterium
ACCGCGCGGCCGGATTCGTTCATGAAGGTCATGGGTTTCAACAGCAGAATCCGTTCGCCCGCGATCTCGCCTTCCGCGGTCTCGCCGTGAAAACGCCGCCGCCACGGGCCGAAGCGATGGCGTGCGTGGATCGCGTCGGCGATCCGGAAGCCGATATTGTGACGATTGTTCTCGAAGCGCGGCTCGGGATTGCCGAGCCCGGCGAACAGGAGCATGCGCGCCTCCGCGGCCGCGTCGGATCACGCGGCCCGGATCACTTCTTCTCCGGCTTCTTGTCGGCCGCGGGCTTCGCGCCCGCTGCGGGTTTCGCGCCCGCCGCGGGTTTTGCGCCCGCTGCCGCAGCGTCCGCGACGGGAGCCTCTGCCGCTTCGCCCGGAGCGCCAAGCGCCGGAACCACGCCGTCCTCGCCGGCCGCCAGCGCGGCCTCGGCTGCCACCGCTGCCGCTGCCGCTGCGGCCGCTGCCGCCACCGCCGCCGCCGCCAGCTCTTCCAGGTAACCCGAGGAGGCAACCACCGTCGCCACCGTGAAGTCGCGCTCGCGCACGACCGCGCGCGTGCCTTCCGGCAGCTTGATCGCAGTAATGTGCAGCGACTTGCCGATGTCGAGCTCGCCGACATCGGCGATGATCGATTGCGGAATCGCTTCGGCCGGACACAGCAGCTCGATCGTATGGCGCACGATGTTGAGCGTGCCGCCGCGCTTGATGCCGGGCGCCGCTTCCACATTGACGAATTGAACGGGCACGTGAACGCGCACCTTCGAGCCGGCGCTGATGCGCTGGAAGTCCACGTGGATCGGATGGTCGCGCACCGCGTCGAGTTGAAATCCGCGCGGGATCACGCGCTGCTTCTGGCCGTCGACGTCGAGATCGTAGACCGTGGTCATGAAATGGCCGGCATGAATGCGCGTGGTGATCTCCTTGGCATCGACCGAGATCGAAACCGGCGGCTGCTTTTCGCCGTAGATCACTCCCGGCACGCGGCCGGAGCGGCGTGTGGCACGGGCGGCCCCCTTACCGGCCTTCGGACGTGCCGACGCCTTCATTGCTTGGGTCGTTGTCATAAGCTCATGTCCTCTTGCGGGAACCCACGGCGCGCCTCCAGGGGTGCAAGGCGCCGCGGGCGCGTCTCTATAGCGGCAATGGCGGAGCGAGGCAACGATTTCGGCGCGTCTTGTGCCTCCGGCGGACCCGTGCAAGTGCTGGCGAGAACACGCTAATCGGGAGCAAACGATGCAGGGCAGGGGGCTGAGGATTCTGGCGGCGGGATTGCTGGCGCTGGCTCTTGGCGGCTGCGTCGTCTCCGAGCGGCCGCTGTTCGATCCGGCGGCCGTGGTCACACCGGCGCCGGCCGGCCGCTATGTGCAGCTGGAGCAGAAAGCCGGCCGCTGGATCAAGTCTAGGGAGGGAACGCTCAAGATCGAAGGCCGCACCTATTCCTGGAAGCCCGACAATGAAACCGAGCCGGCCAGCTTTTCGCTCTTTCCCGCTGGATTGAGCACCTTCACGGTCTACGCGCACATCGTCGAGCCGGATAAGCCTGTGCACTATTATGCGCTGATCCAGAAAACCGGGAACGACTACCGGATCTGGCAGCCGACCTGCGGCGATTTCCGCAAGGCGCGGCTGCCCGCGCGCCTTCAGCCGAAAATCGTCGGCGAGAATTGCTTCTACAACGACGCCAAGACGGTCACCGGCGCGTTGCTGGCCTATGGGCTGTCCAGGTCGCCGAGCTACCGTTACCGGCCGCTGAAGCCCTAGCGACGCCGGGCGCCCTTGCCCCACTTCTTTCCGCGTTTCGCTGGGCGATTTTCCGGCTCCTTCCTGGAAGCCGCGCGCAGCCGATCGATCTTCTCTTCATAGGGGCGGATCGACGCCGCGTGCACGAAGCGGTCCAGCGAGCCTGCCGGCCGCTTGAAATGCTTCGCGAGTTCCTTGTGCTCGTCCGCAAGGAAGAAGGCGTTGAGGCCGTCGTGATAAACCAGCCGATAGCCGAGCGGATTTAGATAGCTGGCGTATTCGCCGGTCCGGTCCGGTACTTCATCGAGCCGGTCCACCATGGCGAGCGTGACCGGCAACAGCGCCTCGATGACGAGGATTTTCGGCCGGTGCCGCCCAAGCTCCGCGCCGCGCAACACCGCAAGCTCGGTGCCCTCCACGTCGATCTTCATAAAATCGATGGCGCGGCCCGCCGCGTGCTCGTCGAGCACGGCGGCTAACCGGCGCAACGGCACGCGCTGTTCCTTTACCTTCAGCTTGTCGGCGCGGTGTTGCGCCACGATTGCGGGATCGGTGGTGGAATAGCCGTGCCATTTCTCGATCGCGTAGAACACGATCTCGCCCTCGGCCTCGCCCACCGCGATCTGCAGGTTGACGTCGCGCGGACGGCGCTGCTTGAGCAGCTCGAACTGCGGCCCGAGCGGCTCGAGATTGATGCCCGACCAGCCGCGCTCGTAAAAGGTGCGGCTCACGCTGTCGATGTCGGGATCGTTGGCGCCCACGTCCACGTAGAAGCCGCTCGCGCCCGGAAAGGCGCGCGACAGCATCACGTCCTCGAAATTCTGGGCATAGCTGGTGATGCCCATGGCCGGGCCACTCCTCTTGTTTTTTGTAGTTTAGGGCAATCCGGCGCGCTCAGTCGAACAGACTGGAGACGCTTTCCTCGGCCGCGGTGCGATTGATCGCCTCGCCGAGCAACGTCGCGATCGACAGCACGCGGATATTGCGGGCGGCGCGCACGGCCTCGGTCGGCTGGATCGTATCGGTGATCACGAGCTCTTTCAGCTTGGAGGCGGAAATCCGAGCCACCGCTCCGCCCGAGAGCACGCCGTGGGTGATGTAGGCATAGACCGCCTTGGCGCCCTTCTCTAACAGCGCATCGGCGGCATTCACCAGCGTGCCGCCGGAATCCACGATGTCGTCCACCAGCAGGCAGGTCTGGCCGTCCACCTCGCCGATCACGTTCATGACTTCGGACTCGTTCGGCTTCTCGCGCCGCTTGTCGATGATGGCGAGCGGCGCGTCGATGCGCTTGGCCAGCCCGCGCGCCCGCACCACGCCGCCCACGTCCGGCGAGACCACGGTGATGTTCTTCAGCTCGAAGCGCTCCTTGATGTCGCGCACCATCACCGGCGAGGCGTAGAGGTTGTCGGTCGGGATATCGAAGAAGCCCTGGATCTGCCCGGCGTGCAGGTCCACCGTCAGCACCCGCTGCGCCCCCGCGTGGGTCACGAGATTGGCGACCAGCTTGGCCGAGATCGGCGTGCGGGGGCCGACTTTGCGGTCCTGCCGCGCGTAACCGAAATAAGGGATCACCGCCGTGATGCGCCGCGCCGAAGCGCGCTTCAGCGCGTCGGTGATGATCAACAGCTCCATCAAGTGATCGTTGGCCGGGAACGAGGTCGATTGCACCACGAACACGTCGCGGCCGCGTACGTTCTCCTCGATCTCGACGAAAATCTCCATGTCGGCGAAGCGCCGCACTACGGCCTTGGTCAGCGGGGTCGAGAGGTGGGCGGCGATGGCATCCGCGAGCGCGCGGTTGGAATTGCCGGCGACCAGCTTGATCTCACCGTTATTCGAAGCCATCGGCTCTTCCCCCGGCCGCGGAATCGGCTCGCGCGGGCCCGGTAGCGGAGTCCCTAGCCGTGGCCCGCGGCGCTGTAAAGTTGCCGGGCCGTTTCGCCCCGGAATTCTTTGGTGCGGTTAACCGGCTCAACGCCGCGGGTCGGCGAAGGCGATGGCGGGCCCGGACGGCCCCTCGCGCCGGGGCGCATCGGGCGCCGGTAGCGGCGTCCCGCCGGTCGCGGCCATGATCGCTTCGAGGCTCCGGGCCGCAATGCGCGCAAGCGTCGCATCGTCGACCTTCTGCCAGAAGTCCTTGCGCTTGGCGCCCGCCGGCTCGACGCCGGTGACCTGGGTCACGCGCTGCTGCGCGCCGTCGAACACGTCCGCGGCCCAGGAAATGCGCGCCTTCTTGCCTTCGAATTCGGCCAGCAGATAGAGCCGCACCCGGTAGGCGGCAGTCCCCGTGCGCGAAACGATGGGAAGCTGCTTGGCTTCCGCCTCGGCCGAGAGCTTCGCCACCAGGCGATCGAACACCGGCTGTGGCGGACCGTCGATGGATTCGATCGCGATGGTGCGGCCGCCGAGCTGCGGGATCGATCCGGTGATCAATGGGTCGCCCGCGGTCTGGCAGCCGGCGAGCAGAAACGCGGAAAGCAGAATGCCCGCGGCGCGGCCTGGGCCCGATCTGGTACGCATAGACGCATCCCCGCCGTGGCGCCCTTCTTGTGTCGAGGGTCGCGCCGGCCAAGCAGTCGTAACTTCAAACGACCAAGGCGTCCAGAATTTAATCTATTCTGTCATCCCGGCCGAGGCGCGTATTTCGCGCCGTCCGGGATGACGGAACTCAAGCCGGCGCCAGCGCGATCGCGGCGACCAGCCGGCCGTAGTCGGCCTCCTTGCGGTGCATCGAGCGGCGGTAGCTGTAGAAATGCGTCTCGTCGCTGTAGGTGTCGAGCCCGAGGTCCTGGATCATGCCGACGCGAGCCACGAGGAGCTTGCGCCCGATATAGCCGGGCAGGTCGAACATCGCGTGGCCCGGTCGTTCGGCCACAGAGAAATAACAGCGGTTGCCGGGATCGTCGGCGCGGAAGCGGGCGACGAACTCGGGCCCCACCTCGTAGCTTTCCTTGCGGATCAGCGGGCCGATGGCGGCGACGATGCGCGTCCGCTGGGCGCCGAGCGTCTCCATCGCGGCAACCGCGGACTCGATCACGCCGTCGAGCGCACCCTTCCAGCCCGCGTGCACGGCGGCGATCACACCTGCGGCTTCGTCAGCAAGTAGCACCGGCCCGCAATCGGCGATCGTGATGCCGACGGCAAGGTTCGGCGTCGTGGTGACGACCGCGTCGGCGCGCGGCCGTCCGTCGCGCGTCCACGGATGCGTGGCGATCACCGCGTCGGGCGAATGGACTTGAAACGCCATGGCGAATGCGCCCTCGGCAACTTCCAGCGCCGCGGTCATGCGCTTGCGGTTCTCGTTGACATGCGCAGCGTCATCGTTCGAGCCGAGGCCGCCGTTGAGGCTCGCATAGACGCCCTCCGACACTCCGCCTGCGCGGGTGAAGAAGGCATGGCGCACGCGCTTGAGCGCAGCGAGTGCCGGCGATTGAATCAGCATGCCCAAGACTCGCCGCCGCCTCAGGCGATGTCAAACCCGGGCGGCGCCGGCAGATCGCGCCCCACGAAGGCGAGAATCTTGAACAGCTCACCCATGCCCGGAGTTGGGCCCGTGAGGCGGGCGAGCGCAGCATCGATCGCCTCGGCCTGAGCGGGAGCACTCTTCTTCAGTCGCTCGGCGCGCAGCCCAATGCCGAGGCGGCGCAGAAAATCGCCCTGCGTCAACGGCCCGTGCAGGCTCACGCTTTGCGCCTTCACGGCGTCGCCGAGCGCCTCGAAATCGACGTGCGCAGTGAGATCGGCTTCGCCGGGGTCGTCGAGCGGATCGGCATGCTTGTGCCCGCGCATCGCCTGCAATGTGTCGCCGAATGCCGTTTGCATGTGGCCGTAATCGATGACGAGCCCCGCGCCGCCGGACGCCGCGATCCGCCGCGCGATTTCCTGCAGCGGAGTGGAATCTCTCCGTTCCAGCATCGCACCCGCGGGCGCCGGCCGCAGTCGGGGCGGCAGGTTTTCCTCAATCGCGGGCAATGCCGCTGGGTCGAGCCCGAATATGAGTTTGCTGTCCGGCCCGAGACCGACGCGGCGCTCGTGCCAGCCGTCCTCAGTCTTCATAAATTGATCGACCGGCAGCGCATCGACGAACTCGTTGGCGACCGCGAGCAGCGGACCGTCGGGCAAAGACTCCGGCCGCTCGTGCCAGGTGATCGGCACGCCCGATTCTGCGAGGGCGAGGCGCTGGCGCTCCTTGAGTTTCGGGCTCGTCTCGATCAGATGCACGTCGAGCGCCGCGCGGAACTCCGGCAACACTTTCGCCGCGCGCAGCATGTCCTGCATCAGGGTACCGCGGCCAGGCCCCATTTCGACCAGCAGCAGGCGGCGCGGCGCGCCCATCGTGCGCCATAGCTCGGCGCACCAGAGCCCGATCAATTCACCGAACATCTGGCTCACTTCTGGCGCTGTGGTGAAGTCGCCGGCCGCACCGAGCGGATCGCGCGTCGTGTAGTAGCCGTGCTGCGGATGGCCGAGACAGAGCGCCATGTAGCGCGACACCGGCATCGGCCCGTCGGCTTCGATTAGCGATCGGATTTCGCGCTCAAGGGGTGTCATTCGCTTAGTCTAACAATATTTCCCTCATGCCCGGGCTTGACCCGGGCATCCAATCGGCTTCGATCTTCAGTATGTCGAAGCATTGGGTCTATATCCTTGCCAGTAAGCGCAACGGGACGCTCTATGTCGGCGTGACCCGCGATATTGCGAAACGCATTTACGAGCACAAGGAAGGAATTACCGGCGGTTTCACCTCGAAATACGCCGTCAAGCGCTTGGTTTTCGCCGAGCCACATGAGACGGCGGTTGCGGCAATTCAACGCGAGAAAAATATCAAGCACTGGTCACGACAATGGAAGATCGATTTGATCGAGCGGGACAACCCGAATTGGGATGACCTATACGATCGAATTCTCTGAATATTGTCTTCTGGATGCCCGGGTCACCCCCGGGTTTAACCCGGGGGCGGGCATGAGGATCAAGAATGGAGCTGCGGTTTACGTAGCGCGTAAGTGACGAGGCCGGCGCCGAACAGCGCCATCGGAATCGAAAGCAGGATCCCCATCGTCAATCCACCGGCGAGATAGCCGATATGCGCGTCGGGCTCGCGGAAGAATTCGACGGCGATGCGCGCCAGCCCATAGCCGCCGACGAACAACCCGCCGATCAGGCCCGGCCGCGTCAGCGCGTCGCGCCGCATGGCGAACAGCAAGATCGCGAACAGCACGAGGCCTTCGAGACCCGCCTCGTAGAGCTGGCTCGGATGCCGCGGTTCCGGCCCCGCGTGCGGGAATACGAAAGCCCAGGGCACGTCCGCCGGCCGGCCCCACAATTCTCCGTTCACGAAATTGGCGAGACGTCCGAGGAACAGTCCGATCGGCGTCACGATCGCCGCCACGTCCAGCATGGAGAGCGGCGAGAAGCCGCGCGCGCGCGCGAACAGGATGAGCGCGAGCACTGTGCCGAGGAACCCGCCATGGAACGACATGCCGCCGCGCCACAGCGTGAAAATGTCCGCCGGATGCGCAGCGAAATAGGCCGGATTGTAGAACAGCACATAACCGAGCCGGCCGCCGAGCACGACGCCGAGCGCGATCCAGACGATGGCGTCGTCGATGTCCGCGGGCTTTATCGGCGAGACGCCGCCCCAGGCGGCGTCGTTTCCTGCGACGCGGCGCGCCAGCCACCAGCCGAGCACGATGCCGCCCACATAGGCCAGCGCGTACCAGCGGATCGCGATCGGCCCGAACGAAATCGCGATCGGGTCGAGGGCCGGGAAAGGCAGCGCGAATAGCGGCATTGCGGCGTGATCCGCCGCGGCGGCGGTGAAGTCAAGCGTTCCCCGGGCGAGCGCGGACACAGTCCGCGCGAGACCCGGGGTCCAGGGCGGCGAACTCGCGCGCTGCCCCTGGACCCCGGCTCTTGCCGCGCTTCGCGCGTCTCGGCCGGGGAACGGAAACGAAGCGCTTGCGCAAGGTGCCAGCAATCTCCATGTTTCTATAAGTTATACGGAGGCGACCATGACCCAGACCACCGGCCGGTTCTTCGACGAGATGGCCCGCCTCGCCAACGACGCCGCCGGCGTCGCCGAGGGCTTCCGCCGCGAGGTCGAAACCATCGTGCGCGGCCAGGCCGAGCGTATCCTGCGCGGCATGGACGTGGTCACGCGCGAGGAGTTCGAGACCGCCAAGGAGATGGCCGCCAAGGCGCGCGAGGAGAATGAACGCCTTGCCGCTCGCCTCGCGGAGCTCGAAGCCAAGCTCGGCGCCGCCGGAAAGCGTTGATAGGACTCGTACTTCCGGCCTTCATGACGATCTCGATTCGGCGTCCGCACAGCTGTGGACTCCGCCTGCCAGCCCATTGAATCAGAAGCCGAATCCGATTCTTCTGCGGTCGTTGCTCGTTGATTCGTTCGCCCGGCGGCCGTATTCGCGCCGGGCAAATGGCGCGGATCGGTCTGCGTCCGAACACAAAGTCTGTGAAACGTGCGGCGGTGTGCGTGACGGGGGTTGGGGGACAGGGTCTCCCGAACGCGAGGTCGAAGCATGCCGTTCATTGAATCCGAGATCGAGACCGACGTGGAGGTCCGGGCCAACCCGGTCGATCTCGTCGAGAAACTCGCCTCGCTTAACGACTGGTCGTTCGAGCGCAGCGGCGTTCACGAGCTGACGCTGGTCATCGCCGGGCGCTGGGCCGAGTATCACGCCTCGTTCCAGTGGATGGACGAGCTCGAGGCGTTCCACATCGCCTGCGCGTTCGACCTGAAGATTCCCGAGGCCCGGCGCCACGAGGCGCTGAAGCTGATGGCCATCATCAACGAGCAGCTTTGGCTCGGCCATTTCGATCTGTGGCTCGACGACGGCGTGGTGATGTATCGCCACGCGCTGCCGCTCGCCGGCGGCGCGATCATGAGCGGACGCCAATGCGAGGCGCTGCTGTCGTGCGCCATCGAGGCGATCGAGCGCTATTACCCGGCCTTCCAGTTCGTGGTCTGGGCCGGCAAGCCCGCGCGCGAGGCCATCGACGCCACCCAGTTCGAGACCGCCGGCGAGGCGTGACATGAACGAGCTTGCGTCCGTCCCGGGGCCGGTGCTTTTGGTCGGCGCCGGCAAGATGGGCGGCGCGTTGCTCGAAGGTTGGCTTGCCCGCGGCCTGCCGCCCGCGCTCGTCGCGGTGCGTGATCCGGCTCCTTCTCCTTCGATCGTGAAACTGCTCGCGGCCAAGCGCATCGCGCGCGATCCCGATCCGCCGCTGATCCCGATCCATGCCGCCGTGGTGCTCGCGGTGAAGCCGCAGGATGCCGCCGCAGTGGTGCCGCAGATCGCCCGCTTCGTCGGGCCCGATACGGTCGTGGTCTCGATCATGGCCGGCCGCACGCTCGCTTCGCTCGCGAAATATCTCCCGAAGAACGCGCCGATCGTGCGTGCGATGCCCAATACGCCAGCCGCCATTGGCCGCGGCATCACGGTCGCCGTGCCGAACAATCGCGTAAAGGAGGGTGAGCGCCGCCTCGCCGATCTGTTGCTCTCCGCCACCGGCCCGGTCGAGTGGATCAAGAACGAGAAATGGATGGACGCGGTGACCGCGGTCTCCGGCTCCGGCCCGGCCTATGTCTTTCTGCTCGCCGAGGCGCTCGCACGCGCCGGCGTGGCCGCGGGTCTCCCGAAATCGCTCGCCGAGCGGCTCGCGCGCGAGACCGTCGCGGGCTCCGGCGAGCTCCTGCATCGCTCGGAGCACGACGCCGGGAAGCTGCGCGAGAACGTGACCTCGCGCGGCGGCACCACCGAGGCCGCGCTGAAGCACCTGATGGGCAGGGGCGGGCTCGAAGCCCTGATGAAGAAGGCGGTTGCCGCGGCAACCAAGCGTTCGCGCCAGCTTGCGGGCTGAATTCGCGCGCCTTTTCTCGGCCATCTGCCTTCATTACACTCCCTGTCATCCCGGGCGAGCGCCGCATGAGCGGCGCGAGACCCGGGATCCAGGATCGCCGTATCGCGGAACACGCTCGGTGTTCCTGGATCCCGGGTCGGCGCTTCGCGCCGTCCGGGATGACAGAGTTAAGGAGGCTTCCATGCCCGCATCTCGCGACAAGATCATCGAGGCGTTTCTGGCGCTGCTCGCCGAAAAGCCGTTCGAGAAGATCGGCCTGGCCGCGGTGGCCGCCCGCGCCGAAGTTTCGCTCGCCGACCTGCGCGCCGAATTCGGCTCGACCTTCGACATGCTCTCGGGCTTCGTGCGCGAGACCGACCGCAAGGTGCTCGCCGATCCCGACAAGGACATCGAGGAATCGACGCCACGCGACCGGCTGTTCGACGTGCTGATGCGCCGGTTCGAGGCGCTGGCGCCGCACCGCGGCGCGCTGCGCTCGCTCGCACGCTCGGCCCGGCGCGATCCGGCGTTGGCGCTCGGCCTGAACAAGCTTGCCGTGCGCTCGCAGCAATGGATGCTCGCCGCCGCCGGCATCGAAACCGCCGGTCTCCTCGGCGGCATGCGCGCGCAGACGCTTGCGATCCTCTACGCCAAAGCCATGCGCACGTTCATCGACGACGAGGACCCGGGCCTGGCGCGCACCATGGCCGCGCTCGACCGGGAACTCGCCACCGCCGAGCGGCTCGCCCATTTCGCCGGCGATCTCTGCCGGTTGTTGCCGCGCTTCTCGCCGCGCCGCCGCCGTCGCGATCGCGGCCCCGGCGATGCACCTGCGGAAACGATCCCGGCCTGAGGCGTCATGGCAGAACTGCTCGAGCCGCGGATTTCATTCGACGATTTCCGCAAAGTGGACGTGCGTGTCGGCACCATCGTCGAGGCCGAGCCGTTCCCCGAGGCGCGCAAGCCCTCGCTCAAGCTGGTGATCGATTTCGGCCCCGAGATCGGGCGGAAGAAGTCTTCCGCGCAGATCGCCAAGCACTACAAGCCCGAGGAGCTGATCGGCCGGCAGGTCGCCGCTGTCTTGAATTTCCCGCCGCGCCAGATCGGCCCGACGATGTCCGAGGTGCTGACGCTCGGCTTCCCCGACGAGGAGGGCGCGGTGGTGCTGATCGCGCCGAGCAA
>JAYUHJ010000225.1:0-10765 GCA_043767065.1 Hyphomicrobiales bacterium
CACCGACTTGCCGCCGCCCGAGGCGCCGACGAAGCCGAGAATCTCGCCCCTCCTGATGTCGAGGTTCAGCCCCTTGAGCACGGTCTGCTTTCCGAACCCGACCACCAGGTCGCGCACGCTGATGACATTGTCGATGTTCTGAGCGTCCACGGCCTATTTCCCGATGCCGGCGAAGAACATGGCGAACAGGCCGTCGAGCACGATGACCAGGAAGATCGCCTTCACCACCGAGGACGTGGTGTGTTCGCCCAAGGATTCCGCGCTGCCCTGCACCTGGAAGCCCTCGACGGCGGCGACCAAGCCGATCACCACCGCCATGAATGGCGCCTTGTACATCCCGACCTCGAAGGTGTTGAGGTCGACCACCTCGCGCAGCCGATCGATGAAGGCCTCCGGCGACATCCCACCATAGAGCCAAGTCACCAGCCCCGCTCCCACCAGCCCGCTCATACTGCCGATGAACGTCAGAATCGGCAGCGCCACGATCAACGCGATCATGCGCGGCAATACCAGCACCTCGACCGGATCGAATCCCATGACCCGGAGCGCGTCCATCTCCTCGCGCATGCGCATGGAGCCGAGCTCGGCCGTATAGGCGCTGCCCGAGCGGCCGGCGACCATGATCGAAACGATCAGCACGCCGACCTCGCGCAGGGTGAGAATACCGACCATGTCGACGACGAAATTCTCGGCGCCGAACTTGCGGAAATGGAAAATGCCCTGCTGTGCCAGGATCGCGCCGATCAAGAAGTTGATCAGCACGATGATCGGCACCGCACGGAAGGCGACGATGTCGATCTGGTGGACGATCGAAGTGAAGCGGAATTTCCATGGCTTCACCGCCACGCGCGCGAACGCCACCGTGACCACGCCGAGGAAATTGATCATGTCGACGAAATCGTCTCGCGTGGCGAGCACGCTCTTGCCGATGTGCAGAAGCGACTGGACGATCGGCTTCTCGTGCCGCGGCCGCCAGGCGTCCTTCTTGTTGGAGGCGGCGATCTCGTCGAACAGAACCTTGAAACGGGTATCGAGGCCGACGATCGCGGTCTTCAGGCCCGCAGCCGTGGCGGTACGGCGCATACGTTCCACCAGCCACGCGCCGAACGTATCGATGTGCTCGACGCGCGCCAGATCGATGTCGACCTGATCGAATTTCGCTTTGTCCGGAACGGCTGCTTCCACGAGCGGCTCGATCTCGCGCGCATGGGCCGCGGTCCAATTGCCCGCCGCCGCCAACACGAGTCTACGCCCGTCGATTGTGCTCTTCAGCCATGCCTCGTTGGCCAAAGCACTCTCCCCGCATCACGCCACAACCGGCTAAAAGCCGGCCCGCCGGGCTTTCATACGCGCGTGCGCTTTCACCGTCGAGGCCAATTTTTCTTCTGGCTGCCGGTACTTGCGCGGACCGGTCCCGTTTTGGCACAGCGCCTTTGCGCGCGGTGAAGGAGGCTACGCGTCCTTGGCCGGGCCGAACACCCCGGCCTTCGCGCCGGTGAGTTTCGCCCACATCTGGTCGCCCCAGCTGAAGTGCCACCACTCGTGCGGATTGTTGGCGAAGCCCTCGCCGGTCATCAGCCAATAGAGCAGCCGCCGGTTCTGCCGGGCCTCGACGTCGGAGAAACGCCCGAGCGTGTCCTGTGCCACGCGCTCGAAATAATCGGCGTGCGCCAGTTCCGTCGCATCGTCGAAAATCGAGCCCATGTACAACGGCTCGTCATTGCGAACCTTGCAGATCGTGAGATCCACGGCCCCGCCGGTGCTGTGCGGCGCCGGGCTGTCCTGTGAAGTCGTGGGCGCGGCCCAGTATTTTTCGACCTCGGCAAACGTCTCTTGCTCCGAAAAATTCGAGTGCCGCTCGCGCACGCGCCGGGGCATCCAGACATCGTGGAAATAGGCCTGCACCGCGAGCGGGCGGATCGCGTCGTGCACATGCACTCTCAACCCGATTTCCCGAAGCCGCTGATCGACTTTTCTCAGCCGGATCGCTACGCTCTCTCTCAAGAAAAGCTTCTCGATCGCTCCGGGCGCCGCTTCGTAATAGGGCGGGTTGTCGGCTCTGGAATAATAGTTCTCCCCCTCGATCCCCAAATCCCGGATCTCGACCACCTTCTCGTTATAGAGCTCGGACGCCTTATCGATCGGATGCGCGCGATAGTTCTGCTTGCGCTCCTGCAACGGCGCGAGATCGGGAATAGGTTTTTGGCGAAGAACCTCGAGGGCCTGAAAAAACG
Organism: Hyphomicrobiales bacterium; assembly: GCA_043767065.1. Lineage (GTDB taxonomy): Bacteria > Pseudomonadota > Alphaproteobacteria > Rhizobiales > Xanthobacteraceae > JAHFPN01. Next base: position 2,235 of record JAYUHJ010000225.1, read on the forward strand.
CTTTCATCGGAAATCCCTCGCGCCACGGCCGGCGGCGATACGGAAGCTATAATTTCCGGCGCGTCAGGGCAATTTGCGCCGTGAGCGCCAGCGCAGCCCCGATGGCGCCCAGCACCGCGAACGACAGATATGCGCCCGCGCCATAGCGCGCGAACAAAGGACCGGCCGCGAGCGTCGCCAGCGCCATGGCGATGCCGCTCGCGGTCGCGGCGGAAGCCTGCGCGCGGCCAAGTGCGCTGTCCGGGATGTTCTCATTGATCAGTGCGATCAGGCCGATATGCGTCGCGCCGAAGGTGAGAGCGTGCAGAAGCTGCAAGACGAACAGCAGCCCGGCTGCCGGCTCGAACGCCATGGCGCCGAAGCGCACGATCGCCGCCACGCCGCCGAGCACGATGAGCGGCATGGGCTTGAACCGGCGCACCGCCTGCGCCGCATAGATGAAGAGCACGATCTCCGCGATCACGCCGGCCGACCACAGGAAGCCGATCAGGCCCGGGCTCATGCCCGCCGCCGACCATTGCACCGCGCTGAAGGTGTAAAACAGCGCATGGCTCGCATCGATGATCGCAACCGCTACGACGCCGAACACGAACCGCATCGGAATGCGGGCGGGCGCACCCATGGAATCCGCATGCACGGGCGCAGCCAGCGGCAGCACCGGCAACAGCCACACCGTGAGCGAGAACAAGAGGAACGGCGTCGCGATCAGCCACACGATCGAGGCGCCGGGCAGAATATCGAGCGCGGCCCCTGCCAGCAGGTTGCCGGCAACGAAACTCACCGAGCCCCACAGCCGCGCGCGGCCGTAATCGACCGCCCGCGCCCGTTGCAGACGCACGGCGAAGGCGTCGATCAGCGCGAACGACGGGCCCCAGAACATCGCCGAGATCGCGACCGCCGCGAGGATCGCGACCGTACCCGGCGCGAAGCCGACCAGTGCGAAGCCGGCCGCGGCACCGAGGCCGATCGCCGCCAGGATCGCCCGCGGCCGATCGATCCGATCCCATAGCCACCCGGCCGGTGGCAGCACCACCAGTTTCACCAGCATCGGAATCGCGATGGCGATCCCGATCAGCTCCGGCGACAGACCGCGCGCGGCGAGAAACACCGGGAAGAACGGCATATACACGCCGACCGCCAGAAACAGCGCCCCGAATGCGCCCGCCAGCGAGAGGCGCCCGCCGCGATCGCCGTTGGCGGGCTTGCCCCCGGCGGCTAGATTGGGGAACGGTGATTCGGGCCCAAGGTCCGGGCGTGCTCCGCCATAACCTCGATCCGCGCCCATGATTCAACCTCCCGACCACAACGCTCTATCCGATTCGGATTACGAAACCATCGCCGGCGCGGTGGAAGAAACCGTGCGCGGCCGCTGGTTCCTGGCCGAGCATGCACGGCGCTTGCGCCAGGCCGATACCCGCCTGGTGCTCGACGCCATCGTCCGGCTCGAGCACGCGCTCGCCGAGAAGGCGGGCGGCGCCGACCTCGAGCGCATGCGCGCCGACCTCATCGACATGGCCGACGCGATCGTCCGCACCAAGACGGAGATCGCCGCGATCAAGCCCGAAGGCGGCGACCCGGGCCAAATCGTGCGCGCCACCGACGAGCTCGACGCCATTGTCGCCGTCACCGAGCGGGCGACCTCCGACATTCTCAACTCCGCCGAGCAGATCCAGGAAATCGCTTGGACCTTGCGCGAGCGCGGCACCGACCCGAACGCCTGCGACCGCATCGACGCGTTGACGACCCAGACCTATACCGCCTGCTCGTTCCAGGACATCACCGGCCAGCGCACCCGCAAGGTGATCGAAGCGCTGCAATTTTTGGAGCGGCGGATCGAGGCCATGATCGCGATCTGGCGCGAGCCGGGCGCGGCGCCGGCCGCGCCCACTCCTTCCGCGAAGAATACACCGCAGCCCGCGCCCCCAGTCGCACCCGCACAGGCTAAGCCGAGCCTCGACCAACGCGACGTGTTCGGAACATCGCAGCGCCAAGGGCCGCTGCCGGCGCCGAAATCGCGGACCGCCTCGGCCGACATCGACCAGCTCTCGCCAAACGAAAAGATGGCGCTCTTCTCCTGAAACTTCCCCCTCTCCCCGTTTACGGGGAGAGGGTGGCGCGCATTGAGCGAAGCGAAATGCGAGCCGGGAGAGGGGCAGCCCGCAGCGAACAACTGCTACCAGCCCCTCTCCCGCCTCGCTCGCCAATGCTCGCTCGGCACCCTCTCCCCGCTACGCGGGGAGAGGGGATTAGGAACCGATCGCCTCTGCGAACAACTTGGGATCGACGTTGCCGCCGGAGAGCACCACCGCAACGGTCTTGCCCGCCACGTCCATGCGTCCCGCCAGCAGTACCGCGAGCCCAATCGCGCCGCTCGGCTCCACCACGAGCTTGAGCTCGCGATAGGCGAACGCCATAGCGCGGCGCACCTCGTCGTCGCTTGCCACCACGCCCTCACCGACCAGGCGGCGTGTGACCTCGAAGGTGATTTCGCCCGGCTGTGCCGTGAGCAAGCCATCGCAGATCGAGCCGGACATGCGAGCGTTGCGCTCGCGCTTGCCGGAGCGAAGCGAACGGCGGTGGTCGTCGAAGCCCTCGGGCTCGGCGGCGACGATACGCGCGGCGGGATGACGTTCCTTGACCGCGAGTGCGACCCCGCCGATCAGCCCACCGCCGGACGCCGGCACGATCACGATGTCGGGCTTGAGCCCGAGCGCCTCTAAATCCTCGACGATCTCGCGCCCGGCCGTGCCCTGCCCCGCCATGATGAAAGGATCGTCGAACGGCGGCACCAGCGTCGCATTGCGCTCGCCCGCGATGCGGAGCGCGATCTCTGCGCGGTCCTCGCGATTGCGGTCATAGAGCACGATCTCGGCGCCGAGCGCGGCCGTGCGCTCAAGCTTCAACGCCGGCGTATCGCGCGGCATCACGATCAGCGCCGGCATGCCGAGCAGCTTGGCCGCCGCCGCTACGCCCTGGGCGTGATTGCCGGAGGAATAGGCCACGACCCCGGCGGCGCGATGCTCCGGCGCGATGCGGGCAAGGCGGTTATAGGCGCCGCGGAACTTGAACGAGCCCGTGCGCTGCAGCGGCTCGGGCTTGAGAAAAATGCGCCCGCCAGTCAGCGCATCGAGCGCGGCGCACGGCAGCAGCGGCGTCCGCACCGCGATGCCCGCGAGCAAACGCGCCGCGTCGGCGACGTCGGCGGCGGTCGGGATGCGCAGTGTTGCGGCCCTGCTCATGGCTTTCTTATACCCTTTCCTCGGCCGGTCCGGTTTGCCCGCCGCTTGCCCGGAGCGCGCGGGCGAAGCATGATCCCCTCCCGCATTACCCAACTCCTAAGAAGGTAGCCCCATGAAGCTCGTGCGTTTCGGCCCCGCCGGCCGTGAGAAGCCCGGAATCGTCGACAAGCAAGGCAAAATCCGCGACCTGTCGCGCCTGGTGCCGGACATCACCGGCGACGTATTGAGCGGACCGGGCCTCGCCAAGATCAAGAAGGCGAAGCTCGAGAAGCTGCCGCTCGTGAAGGGCAAGCCGCGGCTCGGCGCCTGCGTTGGCGGCGCGCGCCACTTCATCGCGATCGGCCTGAATTACGCGGATCATGCCGCCGAAGCCGGGGCGCCCATTCCGAAAGAGCCGATCATCTTCTCCAAGGCTCCGAGCTGCATCATGGGCCCCAACGACAACATCATGGTGCCCAAGGCCTCGACCAAGCTCGATTGGGAAGTCGAACTCGGCATCGTGATCGGCCGCCGCGCGCGCTACATCGCTTCGGAGCAGGACGCGCTCGCCTATATCGCCGGCTACTGCGTCTGCAACGACGTTTCCGAGCGCGCGTTCCAGCTCGAGGGCACCGGCCAGTGGATGAAGGGCAAGGGCAGCGAAACCTTCGGCCCGATCGGGCCGTGGCTGGTGACGCGCGACGAGATCAAGGACGTACAGAACCTCTCTATGTGGCTCACCGTCAACGGCGAGGGCCGGCAGAAGGGCTCGACCAAGACCATGATCTTCGGCGCTGCTCACATCGTCTGGTATTGCTCGCAGTTCTTCGTCATGGAGCCGGGCGACGTCATCACCACCGGGACACCCCCCGGCGTCGGCCTCGGCATGAAGCCGCCGCAATACTTGAAGCCCGGCGACGTCATCCGCCTCGGCATCGAGGGCCTCGGCGAGCAGCAGCAGAAGGTCGTTGCGTTTAAGAAGTAAAAATAGCGCCGTCATCCTGAGGTGGCCGCCACCGATCTCGGGTTTACCCGAGATCGGCATTATTTGATACGCAAGTCGGCTATAGCCGACTTGCGTGGCGGCCCTCGAAGGATGGCGGCCACGGAAACGCATCATCCTTCGAGGCTCGCGCTTCGCGCTCGCACCTCAGGATGACGCTTTTTCACAGCCAGCGACGCACTCTCGCTTTGTAATCGAGATAGGTCTTGCCGAACTTGCGCTCGAGATAGGCTTCTTCGCGCGCGACCACGCCGTAGCGGATCACGAGATAGAACGGCACCAGCATCGCCAGCACCCACAGGCTGTTGAAGCCGGCGGCGAGACCCGTGAGCGCCAGGAACATTCCGACATAGATCGGATTGCGCGAGAAGCCGTAGGGCCCGCGCTCGACGATCGCCGTGCTCGGCTCGCTGGTTTGGACGTTGGTGCCCGCCTTGCGGAAGCTGACGAACGCCCAGATCAGCAGCGCCAAGCCTGCGGCAAACAACAGGACGCCGATCCATGTACGCGGCAGCGTCGGCGGGACGAACGGCAGCGGCTGCAGCCATTCGAGAACGAGGCCCGCCACGAAGGCGATCAGCAACGCGATCGGCGGGTGAACGATTACCCCCGGATTGTCCTTGGTTTCGCTCATCTCTCCTACTCCGCTGCCACCGCGTAGCCCGCGGACGGATGTTCCGTCTTCGGCGCCGCCTTCTTGTCGTCGGCGGCGTTACGCGGCACCCGGAACCACAGCGCATAGAGCGCCGGCAGCGCGATCAGCGTGAGTGCGGTGGCGACCGCAAGCCCGCCGATCAGCGCCACCGCCAGCGGCCCCCAGAACACGTTGGTCGCCAGCGGCACGAAGGCGAACGCGGCGGCGACCGCCGTCAACACCACCGGCCGCGCGCGGCGGATGGTGGATTCCACGATCGCCTCGCGCATCGTATGCCCGGCCTTGAGGTCCTGATCGATCTGGTCGGCGAGGATCAAGGTATTGCGCATGATCATGCCGCCGAGCGCGATCACGCCCAAAAGCGCCACGAACCCGAACGGCTGCTGCGTGATCAGGAGCGCCAGCACCGCGCCGATCAGCCCGAGCGGGAAGGTCGCAAACACCAGGAACATGCGCGAGAAGCTCTGCATCTGGATCATGATCAGCGCGAGCATCACGAGAATCATGGCCGGGAACAGGCTGTAGAGCGCCGTGTTGGCCTTGCCGCTTTCTTCATAGGCACCGCCCGCCTCCAGCCGATAGCCGGCCGGCAGCGCCGTTTCGATCGGCTTCAACGCCTGGATTAGTTGCGTGGTCACGTCCGGCGCCTGCACGCCCTCGGCCACATCGGAGCGGACCGTGAGAATCAGCTCGCGGTTCTTCCGCCACACGATCGGCTCCTCGGCGGAAAACGCGATCCGCGCGACTTGCGAGACCGGGATTGCCTGGCCGTTACGCGAGGCCACTACGAGGTCGCCGATGCGCGACAGGTCGAGCCGCTCGGGGCCCGCCGCGCGCACCACCACGCCCACCGACTTGGTGCCCTCCCGCAGCGCCGTGACCTCGAAGCCGGAGATCAGCGTCTGCAAGGTGGCGGCGAGATCCTGCGCGTTGAGGCCCAAGAGCCGGATGCGATCCTGGTCGAGCTCGAGGCGCACGGTCTTGGCCTTCTCGCCCCATTCGAACTCGACGTCGCGCGTGTTCTTGTTGGCGCGCATCACCTCGCGCACCTCGGCGGCGATCCTGCGCAATTCCTCCGGATCGGAGCCGACCACGCGGAACTGCACCGGATGCCCGATCGGCGGGCCGAGCTCGAGCCGGTACACGCGCCCGCGCACCGCGCCTTCGTTCTCGGCGAACAGATCGCGCAGCTTATGCAGCAGCCGCTCGCGCGCCTCGCCGCCCTTGGTCTGGACGAGAATCAGCGCGTAGTTCTGGTTCGGCAGCGCCGGGTTGTAGCCGAGCACGAAGCGCGGCGCGCCGCCGCCGATATAAGTGGTGAAATATTCAAGGTCGGGGTCGCTCGCGAGCATCTGCTCGAGCTTCTTGGCCTCGCGGTCGGTGAGCCCGAACGCGGCGCCCTCGGGCCCGCGCAACTCGACGAACAGCTCGGGCCGCGTCGAGGTTGGGAAGAATTGCTGCGGCACCAGACTCATGCCCGCGGCCGAGAGCAGTAGCAGCCCGACCGTCGAGGCGACGACCAGTAGACGCCGGCGCACGGCGAAATCGAGGGTACGGCGCAGCGCGCGATAGGTCAGCGTCTGGTGCGGATCGTGGTCGGCGCCGTGCTTGCCTATCTTGGCGGGCAAGAGCTTGAATCCGAGATACGGGATGAAGATCACCGCCACCAGCCACGAGATCACCAGCGCGATCACCACCACCCAGAAAATGCCGCCCGCGTATTCGCCGCTCGAGGACCTGGCGAACCCGACCGGGATGAAGCCCGCGGCAGTGACCAGCGTGCCGGTCAGCATCGGGAACGCCGTCGAGGTCCAGGCGAAGGTGGCGGCCTTGGCGCGGTCGAAGCCCTGCTCGATCTTCACCACCATCATCTCGATCGCGATGATGGCGTCGTCCACCAGCAGCCCGAGCGCCAGAATCAGCGAGCCGAGCGACACCCGTTGCAGATCGATGCCGAGCAGAAGCATGGCCACGAACACGCCGGCCAGCGTCAGCGGCACCGAAAGCGCCACGATGATACCGGTGCGGAAGCCGAGCGAAAGGAAGCTCACCGCCATGACGATCGAGACGGCGATGGCGAACTTCCACAGGAACTCGAACACCGCCTCGTCCACCACGTGCGCCTGATCGTTGACGCGCTTGAAATCGATGCCGACCGGCAGCTCCGCCTGGATCGCCTTTTCGGCGATGGCCAGCGCCTTGCCGAGGTCGATCACGTTGGCGCCCTTGGCCATGGCGACCCCGAGCCCGACCGCGGGCGCCGAGTTATAGCGCACCACGTGGCTCGGCGGGTCCTCGAGCCCGCGGCTGATCTCGGCGATGTCGCCCAGCCGAAACAGCTTGCCACCGGCCTCGACCGGCAGCGCCCGGACCGTCTCGACCCCGTCGAGCGCGCCGGTGACGCGCACCTGCACGCGATCGGTCGCCGTGTCGATGGTGCCGGCCGGCACCAGCGCGTTTTGGCGCGACAGCGACTCGAAGATCGCCTGCGGCGGGATGCCGAGCGTCGCGAGCTTGCGGTAGGAAACGTCGATGAAGATTTTGCGCTTCTGCTCACCGATCAGATCGACCTTGTCGACATTGGCGACTTTCAGAAGCTTCTTCCGCACCTCTTCGGCATAATCGACCAGCGTGCCGTGGCGCGCGCCCTCGCCGGTCAGCATGTAGACGGCGACAGAGACGTGGGAATATTCGTCGTTGAAGAACGGCCCGAACACACCTTGCGGCAACTCGGCGCGCATATCGCCGATCTTCTTGCGCACCTGGTACCAGAGCTCCTGCACCTCGCTCGGCGGTGTCGGGTCCTTGAGCACGATCTGCATCGCCGCGAAGCCGGGCCGCGTGAAGGTGCGGATCTGCTCGAGCCAGGGCAGCGTCTGCAGCTTGGTCTCGATGCGGTCGGCGACCTGCTGCTGCATCTCCTCGGCGGTGGCGCCGGGCCAGGCCGCCGTCACCACCATCACCTTCACGGTGAAGGTCGGGTCCTCGTTGCGGCCCAGATTGAGATAGGACCAGGTGCCCGCCAGCCCGAGCGCGATGATCGTGAACAGCACCAGCGCTTGGTGCCGGATCGCCCAGGCGGAGAGATTGAACGAATTCACCGCGCCGCCTCGCGCTTCACGCGATTGGCGAACCGCACCTGCATGGATTCATCGAGCCGATGCACGCCGAGCGTGACGATCGTATCGCCGTCGGCGAGCGCGCCGGAAACCAGCGCGGTCTCCTGCCCGAGCTCGCGCACCGTCACCGGCACGGCATCGAGCTTGCCGTTGGCGTGCGCGCGCCAGAGCTGCGCGGCGTCGCCGCGGTACCAGATCGCCGAGACCGGGACACGGATACGCGCCTCGGCGGCGGGCTTGGAAAGGTCGATGGTCGCGGTCATGCCGAGATCGACCCGCCCCGGCTGCTCCAGCAGCCGAAAGCGCGCGACATAGGTGCGGGTGGCGGGATCGGCCTGCGGCGAGAGCTCGCGCAATTCGGTGGCGTATGACTTGCCGGGCTGCGACCAGAACGAGACCCGCGCCTGCATTTGCGCAAGATCGCCGACCCGGTTTTCCGGAATCGCGACCACGGCTTCCTTCTCGCCCATCCGCGCGATGGAGAACAACGGCCGGCCTTCGGCGACGACCTGGCCGCGCTCGGCGGAAACTTCCGT
>JAYUHJ010000226.1:0-1876 GCA_043767065.1 Hyphomicrobiales bacterium
TCCTCGGTGGGACCCTCGGCGAACAGGTCGAACTTCTGCCCGACCGGAACCCTCGCTGTGACCAGTGCGCGCGGCACTGCGCCGCGCTCGAGTTTCACGCCAACGATCGCGAGGCTCCCGGCCGCGCCGAGCTTCACCCGCCGCGGCACGGTCGCCTCCGCGGCCGTTAGTGCGGGCACCGGCGCGGCGCCACTTGCCGGCACGTCGAGCCGGACGCGCGCTTCCGCGGGGACGCACAGCTTCTCGCACACCGCGTATTCGAGCTTGAGCGCGAGCTTCACCGGTCGAGCCGGATCGGCGGGACGAATGCGCAGCGGAAAGATCACGTCGCGCTCGTAGCCGATCGAGATCGAGCCGCCGGCAAGAATTCTCTCCGGTGCCGGCCACAGCACCTCGACGCCGGCGAGGTTCTCCGACCCGCGCCAGTCGAAGCGCGGGGGAACGCCGGCGTCGCCCGGATAGCGCCAGTAGGTGTGCCAGCCGCGCGTGAGCTTGATCTCGACGCCGGCCTTGAGCCGCAAATCGCCCGGCGCGGCCGGGCCGGCGGCGATCAGTCGGATCGCCGATTGCTGCGCCGGCACCCAAGCTGATTCGAGCGCGCGCGCGGAATCGCTGGCGCCGAGGAAAGCGGGCGCGATCATCAATGAGAACAAAATGTGGCGGCCGACCATGCGCTCTCCTAGACCGGCGAAGGGTTCGCGGCCCATGCACATCCACGTGAACGCGCGCGGCCGGAAGTTCTGTTTGCGTCCATGCACATCCGCGATAGTCTTTGCATATGCGCATCGGCGCTACCAAGCTCGGCACGGCCAAGGGCGGCCCCGGCTATCTCGATGGCCAGCTTCTCGTTGCCATGCCCACGATGCAGGACGAGCGCTTCGCTCGCGCCGTGATCTATGTCTGTGCCCACTCGTCCGAGGGCGCCATGGGCATCGTCATCAACCAGCCGGCCCAGAACATCCGCTTCCCTGATTTGCTCGTGCAGCTCGACGTCATCCCATCGTCCGAACTGATCCAGCTTCCCGGCCCGGCCGATGCGGTGCGGGTACTCAAGGGTGGGCCGGTCGAGACCGGGCGCGGCTTCGTGCTGCACACCGCGGATTTTTTCATCGAGAACTCGACGCTGCCGATCGAGCAGGGCATCTGCCTCACGGCGACGCTCGACATTCTCAAGGCGATCGCGCGCGGCAAGGGGCCGGCAAGCGCGGTGCTGGCGCTCGGCTATGCCGGCTGGGCGCCCGGCCAGCTCGAGAACGAGATCCAGGCCAATGGCTGGCTGAACTGCGACGCCGATGCGGAGCTTCTGTTCGGCCCGAATACCGAGGACAAATACAATCAGGCCATGCGCAAGATCGGCATCGATCCCGGCAAGCTCGCGAGCGAAGCCGGCCACGCCTGAAATCGTCAGCTGGCTTTCGCGCGTTTCTCGGGCGGCAGTTCCGGCGCGACCAACCGCATCGCTTCGTCGGCGGTCATCGGCTCACCGAACGCATAGCCCTGTGCGAATTCGCAGCCGAGCTGGAACAGCTCGACCGCGTCCGAGTCGGTCTCCGCGCCTTCGGCGACCGTCGCCATGCCGAGATCGTGCGCCAGCGCGATGATCGAGCGTAGAATCACCGGCCGCGGCCCCTTGCCGGTGCCGCGCACGAATTGCTGGTCGATTTTGATCGTATCGAAGGGGAAGCGCTGGAGATAAGCTAGAGAGGAATAGCCGGTGCCGAAATCGTCCAACGCCAGCCCGGCGCCGAGCTCGCGGATGCGCTGAAGCATTTGCGCCGCGAGTTCCGGGTTCTCCATGATGAGGGATTCGGTGAGCTCGAGCTTCAGCGTCCCGGGCGCGCAGAGATTGCGCGCCAGCACCGCCTTCACGTCCTGG
>JAYUHJ010000227.1:0-1875 GCA_043767065.1 Hyphomicrobiales bacterium
CTGATCCTGGTCTGGGGCGCGCTCTTCTTCCTGTCGGGGGTGCGCTGGACTTGGCTAGTTGGCACCGCCACCGCCGCGGTGCTCGCGGTTTTCGCCGCCTATCAGTTCGTCCCGCACGTGACGGCGCGCATCAGGCGCTTCCTCGATCCGGGCTCAGGCGACACGTTCCAGATCGACACGGCGCTAGAGTCGTTCGTGCGCGGCGGCTGGCTCGGCCGCGGTCCGGGCGAGGGGACGGTCAAGCGCATTCTGCCGGACGGCCATGCGGATTTCGTGTTTGCGGTGGCCGCCGAGGAGTTCGGTATCGTACTCTGCCTTATTCTCGTCGTGCTGTTCGCTTTCATCGTGCTGCGCGCGCTCGCGCACGCGATGCGCGAGGAAGATGCGTTCGGACGGTTCGCAGTGGCGGGATTGGGTCTCTTGTTCGGCTTGCAGGCGGCAATCGCCATGGCGGTGAACTTGAATCTGATGCCGGCCAAGGGCATGACGCTTCCGTTCATCTCCTATGGCGGCTCTTCGCTGATTTCGCTCGCCTTCGGCATGGGCATGCTGATCGCGCTGACGCGCCGGCGCTCGCGCGCCGAGGCCATCGCCGAGCGCGAATACCAGGCTGCGCGCGGGGGCGCGCGGGCATGACACGGGCGGCGCAGCCGCTCATCCTGATCGCGGCAGGCGGCACCGGCGGGCATCTGTTTCCGGCGGAGGCGCTCGCGGGCGCACTGGCGAGACGCGGGATCGCTGTGGAACTTGCGACCGACGACCGCGCCGCGCCGTTCGCCGCAAAATTTCCCGCCCGCGCGATTCATGTGCTGCCATCCGACACAGTGCGGAGCCGGAATCCGCTTTCACTCGCGCGCACTTTTCTCGTGCTCGCGTGGGGTACTTTGCGCGCGCTATGGCTCTTGCTGCGGCGGCGGCCGAAGGCCGTGGTCGGCTTTGGCGGCTATCCGACGCTGCCGCCGCTCATCGCCGCCGCGATCCTACGGGTGCCGACGATCATCCACGAGCAGAATGCGGTGATGGGACGGGCCAATCATTGGCTTGCCGGACGGGTGAATTCGATCGCGACCGGGCACTTGGGCCTCTTGTCGGCAAACGCCAAGCTCGCAGCCAAGGCGACGCATGTAGGCAATCCGGTGCGGCCGGCAGTGATCGCGGCCGCGAAAAAATCCTTCGCAACGCCAAGTCCGGGCGAGCAATTCCGGCTGGTCGTGTTCGGCGGAAGCCAGGGAGCGCGCGTGATGAGCGAAGTGGTGCCCGCGGCCGTCGAGGCGTTGCCTCGGGCGCTGCGCATCCGAATCCGCATCGTGCAACAATGCCGCGAAGCGGATCTCGAATCCGTGCGCACGATCTATCGGCGGCTCGATGTGCCAGCCGAGATCGCCGCCTTCTTTTCGGACCTGCCCTCGCGCATCGCAGAAGGCCATCTGGTGATTTCCCGCGCCGGCGCCTCGACCGTGGCCGAGATCGCGGCCATCGGCCGGCCTGCGATATTGGTGCCGCTGCCGAACGCGCTGGATCAGGATCAACTGGCCAATGCCTCGGCACTCGCCGCCGCCGGCGGCGCGCTCCTGATCCGCGAGCCCGAGTTTACGCCCGAGCGGGTAGCCGCTGAGATTTCGCGGCTGGTGGCCGAACCCGCCACCCTTTCGCTGATGGCTGCTTCGGCCCGCCGCATGGGGCGATTGGACGCGGCGGAACGACTCGCCGATCTTGTGCTACGGGTGGCGCGAATCCCCCTCGAACTCCCCCGCCAGGGGGAGGTTGGCTGAGACGCGCGCATGAAGCTCCCCCGGCAGCTCGGGCCGATCCATTTCGTCGGCATCGGCGGCATCGGCATGAGCGGCATCGCCGAGGTGCTCGCCAATCTCGGCC
>JAYUHJ010000228.1:0-4510 GCA_043767065.1 Hyphomicrobiales bacterium
TACGCAAACCCGTCGAACAGGACGCCCACCAGGGGGCCGATCATGGAAAGACCCGCACCGTCACCCGCTCCCCCACCCGATCCGGCCTATTAGTTGGTCTTCATCCGCGCCTTTACCGGGTCCTTGACGTTTTCGACCTTATCGAACTCGACGTTCTTCAGCTGGCCGCCGACTTTCTCGACGCGCCGGATATAGATCGTCTGAATAACGTCGCGGGTTTCCGGGTCGATGGACATGGGACCGCGTGGGCTATTCCACTTCATGCCCTTGGCAGCCGCAATCAGCGCGTCGCCGTCAGTGCTGCCCCTGGTCTTCTTCAGCGCCTCATAGATGAGGTGCATGCCGTCCCAACCGCCTATGGAAAAGATATCGGGATTGCGCCCGTAGGTCTCGAAATAGGCTTTCACGAACGCCTTGTTTTGCGGGTTATTGAGATTGTAGTCGTAGTTGGCGACGGTGATGATGCCGAGCGCCAAATCGCCCATACTCTTCAGCGCTCCTTCGTCGGTCAACACTTCCTGTCCGAGAATCTTCTTGGGATCGATGCCGCGCTCGGCCAGCGCCTTCCCGACCGCGGCGGGCTGCGCGCCGCCCGGCACCCAAACCAGCATCGCCTCCGGATTCAGATCCTTGGCGCGCTGAACGAAGGCCGAGAAGTCCGGGTTCGCCACTGGCCAGCGCACGGAACCGACGATCTCGCCGCCCGCCTCCTTGAACGCACGGTGGAACGCGGCTTCGGCGTCATGGCCCGGGCCGTAATCCGAAACCATCGTGTAGATTTTCTTGAAGCCGCCCTTCTTGTAGGCCCAGGCACCGAGCGTCTCCTGCAATTGCGGAATCGTCAGCGACGTGCGCGCCATGTAGGGCGACTTCAACGTGATGATGGATGTGGCTGCAAGCATGATCACCGTGAACTTCTTCGCCTCGGTCGAGACGTCACCGACAGCGAGCGCGTTCGGTGTGAGGATCAAGCCGCTGAGAATGTCCACCTTGTCGCGCACGACGAGCTCCTGCGCGAGCCGCTTGGCCACATCCGGCGCGATGCCACCGGTGTCCTTGCGGATAAACTCGATCTTCTTACCGGCGATGGTATCGCCATTCTGCTTCACGTAGAGCTTGATGGCGTTGTCGAGCTGCGTCGCCGTGTCGGCGAACTGGCCGGAATACGGCATGATCAGTCCGATCTTGATGGTCTGCTGCGCGCTCGCGGGCATGGCGGCGAAAAGCACGGCGGCGAGGCTGCCGAGTGCAATCAGGACTTTGCGCATCGTACTTCTCCTTGAATCCACGGGCCCCTTTGCATGGACGAACGGGCAGCCGCGATGGGCCGCCCGTCCGAATTTCCGTTCAGATGCGGCGGCTCACTTCTTCATCGCGGCCTTTACCGGATCCTTGACGTTTTCGATCTTGTCGAATTCGACATTGACGAGGTTGTTGCCAACCTTCTGAACGCGACGGATGTAGATCGTCTCGACGACGTCGCGGGTTTCGGGGTCGATCATTATCGGGCCGCGCGGGCTGGTCCACTTCAAGCCTTTGGCCGCAGCAATGAGCGAGGGTCCGTCGGTCTTGCCGCCGGCCTTCTTCAGCGCCTCGTAGATGAGGTGCATTCCATCATAGCCGCCGACGGAGAAGAAATCCGGGTTGCGTTTGAATTCCGCGTTGAACGCCGCGACGAACGCCTTGTTCACCGGGTTGTTGAGATTGTAGTCGTAGTGCCAGGCGCTGATGCGGCCGATGGCGATATCGCCCATGCTCTTGAGCGCCTGCTCATCGACCGGCTCTCCGGTGCTCAGGATCTTGATCTTGTTCGGATCAATACCGCGCTCCGCGAATGCCTTTCCTAGCGCCGTTGGTTGTGCACCGCCGGGAATGAAGACAAAGATCGATTCCGGATTGAGGTCCTTGGCGCGTTGCACGAACGCGGAGAAGTCGGGGTTGGCGACCGGCATACGCACCGAGCCGACGATCTCGCCTCCGGCAGCCTTGAACGCGGCCTGGAAGGACTGCTCCGCATCGTGGCCCGGCCCGAAGTCCGAGACCATCGTATAGGCCTTCTTGATTCCGTTCTTGGCCGCCCACTGGGCCATGGTCTGGCCGACCATCGGTAGGGTCATCGAAGTGCGTGTCGAGAACTCCGACTTGGTGGTGATGATCGAGGTGGCGGCGTTCATGATCACCATGAACTTCTTCGCCTCGGCCGACACGTCGGCGGCGGCGAGCGCCTCTGGCGTCAGCGCGAAACCGGCGAGAATGTCGACGCCATCGCGCACAACCAGTTCCTGCGCGAGCCGCTTGGCAACGTCCGGGTTCGGGCCGCCGGTATCCTTACGAATGATCTCGATCTTCTTGCCGGCGACGGTGTCGCCGTGCTGCTTCATATAGAGCTTGATGCCGTTGTCGATTTGGGTCGCGGTATCGGCGAATTGACCCGAATACGGCATGATCACGCCGATCTTGACGGTGCCCTGTGCGGCCACCGGCGTAGTGGCGAGCAGCGCAGCGGCGGCGATCCCGCCCAATGCTAGAAACAGTTTTTTCATCGAATTCCTCCCTGAGCTCGTTCTTCTTGAACGATTTTTTTGGACGGTACTGACGCCGGGCGGCGGCGTCAAATTAAGGCTGGGTTAGGCCCGGCTACGCCAAAGCCCATGATTGCGACGGGTTTTCTGCCCACGCGCCGGCCGCCAGTGGGCATTCGGGGAGTATCACGCCGGCATGCTTATTCGGCGGCAGCGGGGTGTGTTTTCGCGAAGGTGGGCATCACCTCGCGAGCAAGCAACTCTGCCGAGCGCAGCGACTCGTCGAATGTCATGTCGCCGAAGGCAAGCCAGGAGACGAGATAGTTGATCCCAGTCTCCTTCACCTCGTCGGCGACGTACTTCCGGACCGTATCGGGCGATCCGGCAATGCCGTTGCCCTTGGCGACCAGTTCGTCGAACGTCGGCGGATAGAGGCCGGCAATGATCGGGAATTCCACGTCGATATCGACGCCGTGCCGCTGCCAGAGCCAGGTGAAGCTGTTGCGCCAGCGCGGATAGGCGCGGCGTGCGATGCGCTGGGCTTCGTCGTCCGTTTTGGCCACGACCACATGGCGCGTGACGCCCATGCACATGCTGTCCGGGTTCTTGCCGAGTCTTTTCCGCTCAGTGCGGTAGCGATCGATGATCGCACGGACGCCCGACCGATGACCGAGGGTCACGATGTGCACGTCGTTGGCCGCGGGCCACATCGCGCTGTCGGGAAACGCGGTTCCATACCATAACGGTGGGTGCGGCCGCTGCAGCGGGCGCAACACCATCGGCACTTCCTTGTAGCGGTAGAACTTTCCCTCGAACGTCAGTTCATCGGAAGCCAGGCCCTTCATCAGCACCTGAAAGGCTTCGTGATACATCGGCTGAGTCTTGCCGAAATCGACCCCGTAAAATTCGGTTTCGTAGTGCGAGACCCCCTTGCCGACGCCGAGCTGGAAGCGCCCGCCGCCCATCTGATCGAGCATGCAGACTTCTTCGATGAGCCGGAGCGGATTGTACAAAGGCAAAGTGAACACGAGCGGCCCGAACAGGATGTGCTGGGTGCGCTGGGCCACCGCCGAGAGATAGACGCCGGGAGAAGCAGCGCAGCCGAGCGTCGTCGAATGGTGTTCGGCGACGTGGTAGCCATGGAGGCCGAGGCGATCATAGGCCTCCGCGAGACGCAGCCGGTCGGCGAAGTGCTGGTCGAGCGGCCGGCCCGGATGATCCATGTGATCGAACACGCCGAACTTCATCGAACGCCCCTGTCGTGCGCCGGCTGCCGAGCGGACAAAGCTGCGACTATTCGATCTGCTGGATGGCGAGCTCGCGAATTAAGGTCTGCGCCTCGGTGGTGGTCTCGGCGATCACCTTGGCGAACTCGGCCGGCGTCGAGGACAGCGCGATGACCCCGGTCTTCTCGATCACCGTCTTGAACTCCGGCGACGCGACCGCCTCGGCGACGCGCTTGCTCAGGAATTCGATGACCGGCTGCGGCACGCCGGAAGCGGCGCACACGCCCCACCAGCCGTAGTTGACGATCGGTGTGCCCTGCTCCTTCAGCGTCGGCACCTCGGGCGCGACCGCAAGGCGCTCGGAGCTGGTCATGCCGACGATCTTCAGGCGTTTGGCCTGGTAGAGCGGGATCGTGTTGGCCAGCGGCCCGACCATGAAGTCGAGGCGGCCGGCGACCATTTCCTGCAGCGCCGGGCCGGTGCCGCGGTGGGCGATGGCGGTCATCTGGATGCCCGCGATCTTCTCGAGTTGCTTGGCGAGCAGCTCGGTCACCAAGCCGGGGCCGATCACCCCGTAATTGAGCACGCCGGGCTTGGTCTTCGCGTAGGCGATGAATTCCCTGAGATTGTTCGCGGGCAGATCGTTGCCGATGGCGAAAGCGTAGAACGCCTTCTGCACGAGCGAGACCGGGGCCAGATCCGCGAGCTTGTAGTTCACCTTCTTGTAGAGAAACGTGTTGATCGGATCGATGTAGGAGCACA
>JAYUHJ010000229.1:0-1872 GCA_043767065.1 Hyphomicrobiales bacterium
TCGCGATACTTCGAGAGGCGGAAGAACCAGCTTTCCTCGGCGGTCCATTCGACCGGGGTGCCCTGCGGCGAGAGGCGCTGCCCCCCTTCCCCGTCGATCAGCTCGCTTTCGACGTAGAACGCCTCGTCGCGGACCGAATACCAGCCCTCGTAACGATCGAGGTAGAGATCGCCGGCCTCGTTCATCGCCTTCCACAGCGCAATGCTGGCCTGGTGATGGCGCGCATCGGTGGTCCGGCAGAAGGCATCGTACCGGATGTTCAGTTTCGCGAACATCTCGTGGAAATAACCGGACATTTCGTCGGCGAATTCGCGCGTCTCACGCCCCGCTGCGCGAGCGGTCTGGGCCATCTTGAGACCGTGCTCGTCGGTCCCGGTGACCAGCCGCACATCACGCCCGCGCATCCGCTGGAACCGCGCGATCGCATCGGCGGCGATCGCCTCATAAGCGAAACCGATGTGCGGCTTGCCGTTGGGATAGGCGATCGCGGTGGTGATGTAATAAGGCTCGGCCATGGCGCCGGATGAGGCTTTCGTGTCCGCGCCGGGCGATCCGGCGTTCAGGCCGCTTCCCTATCGGCGGCGACCGAGGCCAGCAACCCGCCAATTTGCAGCATCAACGTGGTCGCGTCGAAGTTGGCGGTGGGGGCCTGCGCCAGCAAGCGGGCGAGCTGCCCGTGCGCCTCGATCATCCGCGCCGCGCGCGCCCGGTCGGCGCCGGGGGTGGCGTTGACCACGATCATCCGCGCGGCCTCGACCAAGCCAGCGTTCGAGCTGCGCGATGCGCACACCCGCAGCGATCGACAGTACGCGTACACGGCGTCCGTCAATCGCGGGCCGCAGCCCCGCGCAGACCTCGCGCATCACCTGCGGCTTGACAGCCAGCACCACAGTGTCCGCAGCGATCGCTGCTGCCGCGTTGTCGCTCAGCGCGGAAATACCGAAATCCTGTGCGAGGGCGTCACGCAGGCTGGGTTGGGGTTCAGACACCACGATTGACGACGGTTCAGCGCCCTGGGCGATCAGCCCGCCAATCAGGCTGCGTGCCATATTGCCGCCGCCGACGAAGGTGATTTGCTGCGACATGGTTCATTCCTGATTGGTGCGTGCGTGCTAGCGGTCGCGGTTCGCCGTGCAGCGCCATCTTGCCGCAATTCTGCCGCAGATTTTCAGTTCACCCACGTGGGTTGTTGCGTGCGCCGAACAAGGCGCTGCCGATGCGCACCTGGGTGGCGCCTGCTGCCACCGCCAGTTCGAAATCCTCGCTCATTCCCATCGACAGCGTATCCATGCCGGGGCGGGTCGCGCGCAGCGAGTCGAACAGCGCGCGCATCCGCAAGAACGCAGCACGGCGGACCGCAAGATCCGGATCGGGTGCGGGAATCGCCATCAGGCCGCGCAGACGCAGCTGCTCATGCTTGGCCACCAGATCGCACAGCGCCGCTGCCTGATCCGCGTGGCAGCCCGACTTGCTCTCCTGGCCGTCGATGTTGACCTGTACAAGTACATTCAGTGGCGCCAGCCCGTGCGGTCGGAAGCGCGCCAGTGGCGCCACCAGCTTGTCCCGGTCGAGGGTCTCCAGCCAGTCGAAATGCTCGGCCACCTCGCGGCATTTGTTCGATTGCAAGGGTCCGATCATGTGCCAGCACAGGTCCAGATCGCGCAACTGCGCCATCTTGACCCGCGCTTCCTGTACGTAGTTCTCGCCAAAATGCCGTTGCGCCTGGGCGGCAAGGGCGCGAATCGCCGGCACGGCTTGGGTCTTGCTCACGGCAAGCACGCGCGTGCTCGGCGGGCCGCCAACGGCGGCGATCCGGGCCGCAATCTCAACGGGTGTGAGGCACTGTGGCATGCGATGGAGTCGTGCTTCCGG
>JAYUHJ010000230.1:0-1869 GCA_043767065.1 Hyphomicrobiales bacterium
CCGCAGCTTCCGCATTCTCGAGGTCGGCGAAGAAGCGGCCGGCCCAAGTCGCCAGATGCTTCTCGAACACTTTCCGGTCGCTGCCCGCCGGCGCTTCGACACTGCCGTCGATCAAGCGGGACATGATTTCACACAGGATCGCCACGTGATCCTCGGGCTCCGGAATCCCCTCGGCGCGCTCGATGCCAAGCTGCGCGAGATCTTCGCGCAGCCGCGCGAGCGGCCGCTCATGCAGGAAGCCGGTCAGGTAATAAGAGCCGTAGGGCAGCAGCTCGCCGCGGCCGAGCCCGATAAAAAGATCGAAGTATTCGCGCTCGACCTTCTCCGCCGTGGTGTTTTCCGCCGCTTCAGCCAACGCGGCATGCACGAGCCCGAGCGCGCTTGCATCGGCCTTGAGCCTGGCGACGCGCGCCAGCAGATCCGCATCCGGTGCCCGCGAAATTAGCGTGGCCAGCAATCGATATTCCTGGGCGCGCGCGACTTCGGTTTCATCCAGCAGAACGGCGTTGCCGGCAGCATCCTCGAAGAGATCAGGGCGCAACTTTGTGCGCTCCACGCCAGTCGCTTCTTCGACCGCGGCGACTCGCTCCGCGGGAATCCGGTCCCAGTTCGATACGGATGGTTGCGAAATACCGATGCGCCGCGCGAGCTCGCTCACCCCGCCAACGGCACGGATGGCCTCGCTCAAACCCGGGTCGCGCATGCGACCTCCTGCACCAGCATTCCCCGCCCAGTTTTTCATCAGAACGGTTTGAATCAGCCGCTCTTTGGAAGTGTTTTGAAAAGCGTATGGCCCGCAAGGGCCGAGCGCAATAGCCTTGGGCTATTTCCGGACTATTCGGGCAGGCTATTCAGCTTGGCAGCGCCCGCCCGTGACGGCGTGGAGCCGGGCTCGAAGCGACCTCCTTTCGAGGGGGCTCATGCTGCGGTGCGACATCGCCATCGTGTTGCGTCGCAGTAAGTTGTTGTTCCACCACGCGGTCCTTGTCTTCGGAACTTGGCTCCTGCGTTGCTCTCACTATGTCGTGACCCGGCGGGCCGACTTCGGCCACGGCTTCGCTTTTTGCGCCGACTTCCGTGGCTTTTGGCTCGTCTGTGGACAAATCCGACGGCTTCTCCGCAACCGTCTTCGAACCACCGCCGAACATCTCTTCGGCCAGCTGCTTTATGTCCACGCCGGGGTCGGTGGCGTCGAAGCCGTACATCGATCCAGGTTCATTGAAGTTCCAGCTGTTCTCCGAAAGCCCGATGTAATCGCGGATCGCGGGATCGCTGGACCAGGCCCGACGCAACGCGGCACGAGTGAGTTCGGCCGGCACGCCCGCCCGCAGGAACTGGCGAATATCCGTATCCGGGCCGATCGATTCGATCGACGGCAGGCTGGCAAGATCGAATTTCGGCTCGTCTTTGTCCGGTTTCGTCGCTGCCGCGTTTTCCGTAATCGCAACCGCTTCGTCATCCTTCGGCTCTGCGTCCTTGGCTGCCGAAGCGGCGGCTTGCGGCGGCAGTTCCTCCGCCTCGCGCTTCTTGCGCGACCAGCGCGACAGGAAATTCTTGTCCTCGCTCATTTGCTCCGGTCCTTGCGCACCGGCCCGCGCG
This sequence comes from Hyphomicrobiales bacterium, assembly GCA_043767065.1. GTDB lineage: Bacteria > Pseudomonadota > Alphaproteobacteria > Rhizobiales > Xanthobacteraceae > JAHFPN01. The sequence goes on from JAYUHJ010000230.1 coordinate 1,600, forward strand.
GCGCCAAGGCCTCCGGGTCCACGCGATCGCGCTTGCGCTTGAAGAACACCCGCTCGACGTGATGCACCTGAATGAAGGCGACGATCGTATCGATGAACGATTCCGGCATCGGCACCGGATCGACCAGGTCGGAGCCGGTCTGGGTATAGCCTTCGCCTTCGGCCGGGTCGGCGGTCACCAGGACCAGATTATAGGGTGGATCGGAGTCCGTCGGCCGCAGCACGACCCAGAGCTGCGGCTTGCCGCTTACGAGATTGTCGCGGTAATTGC
>JAYUHJ010000231.1:0-4483 GCA_043767065.1 Hyphomicrobiales bacterium
CGGAACGGTCGCGGCATAGACCGCGGCAGGAACGCTCGACGCGAGCATCGAGAACACCGCGATCACCATCAGCATCGCGAACAGCGAGAAGTCGCCGGCACCGTGCGACTTCAGATCGACGAAAATGTAGATGTTGAGCACCCACGAGATGCCGAACAGGAAATCGAACGACGTGAACAATGTCCGGTAGCGGCGCAGCTCAGTGGGATTGATCGGCGCCTTGAAAAATCTCCGGCAGGCCGAGACGTTCATCGCGTGGATGATCATGGCGAGCGGGATCGAAATGACCGCGATGTAATCGCCGGTCCAAAGCGTGGCGGCGAATCCGACGATCGCGATGAGCAGCAGCAGCGCAGAAGAGTGGCTGATCCGGTTTTCCGCGTAGAGGCGCAGTAGTTCGTAGTCGAAGGCCGGCTTCACTCCGCTCGAAGAAGTGAGCAAATCGCGCACGTCGCGCACGCTGCGGGCGAGCTTGAGCCGCCGCTCGTGCTCAGCCTTGGTGGCCACCGCAGCGCGTTCTTCGTAGAGCAGTTCGGGTGCGGAAGAAGGGTTCGTCATGATCGCCGGTCCAAGCCACGATTGCGGGAGAGTGGTTAATTGCAGGCTGAAATTCGTGGTTAACCGGAAGTTGACGCGCGGGCCGAGCGCTTGCCGCTGAAGGGCCGCGCATGCTCGACTGAGGCTGGGAGGGGCCATGGACTTCAAGACGATCAAATTCTCCATCTCGGGGGCCGTTGCCACGATCGCGTTCGCGCGACCGGAGCGGCTCAACGCGCTGAACGCAGGGGTGCACGCGGAAATCCGCTTCGCGCTCGATCAGGTCGAGGCGAACGACGCGATCCGCTGTCTCGTGATTACCGGGGAGGGCAGGGCCTTCTGCTCCGGCCAGGATCTGACCGAGCGCGTGGCCACTCCCGGCAAGCCGATCGACACCGGCGCTTCCCTCGACCGCGACTATAATCCACTGGTGCGGCGGCTCGTCGGCTTCAAGCTGCCGACCATCGCCGCGGTGAACGGTCCCGCGGTGGGTGCCGGCGCCAATCTCGCGCTGGCCTGCGATATTCTCTTGTTCGCGCGCTCGGCCTACCTGCAAGAGGTGTTCACCCGCATCGGGCTGGTGCCCGACGCCGGCGGGACGTGGTTCCTTCCGCGCCTCGTCGGCTTGAAGCGCGCGCTCGCCATGTGCCTCACTGCCGAGCGGATTTCGGCGGACGAATGCGAGAAGATCGGCATCGCCTGGAAAGTGTTCGACGATGCAGTGTTCATGACCGAGGTTCATAAGTTCGCAGCCGCGCTCGCGGCAGGCCCGACGCTGGCGTACCGGCTAACCAAGCAGGCGCTGAACGCGAGCTATGGCAATGATCTTGCCACCCAGCTCGACTTGGAGCGCGATTCCCAGCGCCAGGCGGGCCAATCGGCCGATTTCCAAGAGGGGGTTCTGGCGTTCCTGCAAAAGCGCCCGGCCCGCTTCGAGGGAAAGTGAAGCGAACGCCGGTTGACGCCGCCGTGGGCGGCATTAGGTAGAAGTCGCCGGAGGATCCATGTCCGTCACTGCCGATACGGTGCGCGAAGCGCTGAAAGCGATCAAAAGCCCGGAGGGCGTGGACCTCGCGGCCTCGGGCAAGCTTTCCGACATCGTGGTCACCGACGGCAAGGTGTTCTTCTCGCTCACCGTCGATACGGCGCAGGCACAGGTCTGGGAAGAGGTGCGCAAGAGCGCCGAAGCGGCGGTGCGCGCGATCCCGGGTGTTGCCTCGGTGCTCGTCGCCCTCACTGCCGAGCGGACCGGCGGCGGCCCGCGCGCGCCACAGCCGAGCCGGGAATCGCAACGCGCAGCAGCGCCACGGCCCGGCGCCTCGCCGACCGGAACCGCCCGCGCGGTGCCCGGCATCGAATCCGTGATCGCGGTTGCCTCCGGCAAGGGCGGTGTCGGCAAATCGACGACCGCGGTGAATCTCGCGCTCGGCCTGCGCGATCTCGGTCTGAAAGTGGGCGTGCTCGACGCCGATATCTATGGGCCGTCGATGCCGCGCTTGCTCGCGGTGAAGACCAAGCCCGAAACGATCGGCGGGCGCACGCTGCGCCCGGTCGAGGCCTACGGAATGAAGGTCATGTCCATCGGCTTCCTCGTCGATGAAGAGACGCCGATGATTTGGCGTGGCCCCATGGTCATGTCCGCAATCACGCAGATGTTGCGCGAGGTCGAATGGGGCACGCTCGACGTGCTGGTCGTCGATATGCCGCCCGGCACCGGCGACGCGCAATTGACGCTCGCACAGCAGGTGCCGCTCGCCGGCGCGGTCATCGTTTCGACGCCGCAGGACTTGGCGCTGATCGATGCGCGCCGCGGCATCGCCATGTTCCGCCGCGTCGACGTGCCTGTGCTCGGGCTGGTCGAGAACATGAGCTATTTCCTCTGCCCCCATTGCGGCAAGCGCACCGACATTTTCAGCCACGGCGGCGCCAAGGCCGAAGCCGAGAAGACCGGCGTTCCGTTTCTCGGCGAGGTGCCGCTCGATGCCGTGATCCGCGAGACCTCGGACTCGGGCCTGCCAGTCGTCGCAACCCGGCCCGATAGTCCGCACGCACAGGTTTATCGCGAGATCGCCAAGCGTGTTCGGGCCGAGCTCGAGCGCGGGCGAACGAGTGGAAAAGTAGCACCCAAGATCGTCATCGAAAGTTAGTCGGCATCGCTATGCCGGGTTGGCGCAGGAATTCGCCAGACGCTCGTTGGAGAATGGAAGAAACTACGGCTTCTCCCGGCGGAAAGCCCGGCGCGCGCTTGCCAATTCTCCACATGGCGAATACGGGAAATCCGTGCTACGGCCAAGTCACGCTTAACGGAGGATGTTCGGGTGAACATCCAGGGAGGATTCTCAATGAAGCGTCGTAAATTCTTGCAGGTCGCTGGCGTCGGGCTCGCCGCGACCGCGGTCGCCGCGCCGGCGATCGCTCAGTCGATGCCCGAGATCAAGTGGCGGCTCACCTCGAGCTTCCCCAAGTCGCTCGACACGCTCTATGGAGCATCCGAAGTTTTCGCCAAGGCGGTCGCCGAAGCGACCGACAACAAATTCCAGATCCAGGTATTTGCCGCCGGCGAGATCGTGCCTGGTCTGCAAGCCGCCGACGCGGTGACCGCTGGCACCGTCGAGATGTGCGCCACAGCTTCCTACTACTATTTCGGCAAGGATCCGACGTTTGCCTTCGGCACCGCCGTTCCGTTCGGCATGAACCAGCGCATGATGGATGCCTGGAATTTCTACGGCGGCGGCCTCGAGTTGATGAACGAGTTCTACAAGAAGTTCAACATCATCGCCTTCCCGGCGGGCAACACCGGCGCGCAGATGGGCGGCTGGTTCCGCAAGGAGATCAAGACCGTAGACGACCTCAAGGGCCTCAAGTTCCGTATCGGCGGTTTCGCCGGCCGTACCATGGCCAAGCTCGGCGTCATTCCGCAGCAGCTCGCCGGCGGCGACATTTATCCCGCGCTCGAGAAGGGCACGATCGATGCCGCCGAATGGGTCGGGCCCTATGACGACGAGAAGCTCGGCTTCCACAAGGTCGCGCCGTTCTATTACTACCCCGGCTGGTGGGAAGGCGGCCCGATGCTCCACAACATGATCAATATCGCGAAGTGGAACGAGCTGCCGAAGTCCTATCAGTCGATCATTCAATCGGCCTCGCACGTCGCCAACACCCTGATGCAAGCGAAGTACGACGCCGGTAATCCCGCTGCGTTGAAGCGGCTGGTGGCCGGCGGCGCCAAGCTGCAACCGTTCTCGCAGCCGATCATGGACGCCTGCTACAAGGCCTCGCTCGAAGTCTACGACGAGACCACCAAGGCCAATGCCGACTTCAAGAAGGTCTACGACCACTTCGTGGCCTTCCGGAATGATCAGTATCTAATGTGGCAGGTCGCCGAATATAGCTTCGACACCTACATGATCCGCGCCCGCTCGCGCGGCTGAGAGCGGCCCGATCGACGTAATCGCAACCCCCGGAGCCCTTGGCTCCGGGGTTCTTTTTTTGCCCGTATTGCGCGCCTTGGTAGTGGGCTATCATCCCGCCGCTCATTGGCGGCCAGGGCGCGTTCCTCGTCCGCCGATCACGGATTAACGAGGGGAGACGTCATGAAACGCAGAGAATTCCTCAAGACGGCGGGCGCCGGCCTTGCGGCCTCGGCCATCGCCGCACCAGCCATCGCCCAATCGGCGCCGGAAGTGAAATGGCGCATCACGTCGAGCTTCCCAAAGTCGCTCGACACGCTCTACGGCGGCACCGAAATTTTCGCCAAGGCAGTCGCCGAAGCCACCGACAACAAGTTCCAGATCACTACCTTTGCGGCCGGCGAGATCGTGCCGGGCTTGCAGGCCGCCGACGCGGTGACCGCGGGCACCGTCGAAATGTGCCAGACGGCCTCCTATTACTGGTACGGAAAAGATCCGACCTTCGCGCTCACCTGCGCCGTTCCGTTCGGTCTGAA
>JAYUHJ010000232.1:0-10679 GCA_043767065.1 Hyphomicrobiales bacterium
CGACGGTGTCGAACACCGGAAGCCCGACGTGCGTCATGCCGCCTTTGCCGGGCGCCACGCCACCGACCATCTTGGTCCCGTACTTGATCGCCTGATCGGTATGGAACGTGCCGGTCTTGCCGGTGATGCCCTGGCAGATGACCCGCGTTTCCTTGTTCACGAGCACCGACATCAACGCTTCCCCTTGATCGCGTTGACGATCTTCTGCGCCGCATCGTCGAGGTCGTCGGCCGGCACGACGTTGAGCCCGGAATCCACCAGCATCTTCTTGCCCACGTCCGCGTTGGTGCCTTCTAGCCGCACCACCAGCGGCACCTTGAGCCCCACTTCTTTCACCGCCGCGATCACGCCCTCCGCGATCACGTCGCAGCGCATGATGCCGCCGAAGATGTTCACGAGAATTCCCTTCACCTTCGGATCGGAGGTGATGATCTTGAACGCGACCGCGACTTTCTCCTGGGTGGCGCCACCGCCCACGTCGAGGAAGTTCGCCGGCGCTTCGCCATAGAGCTTGATGATGTCCATGGTGGCCATGGCGAGCCCAGCGCCGTTGACCATGCAGCCGATGGTGCCGTCGAGCGCGATGTAATTCAGGTCGGACTTCGAGGCCTCGACCTCCTTGGCGTCTTCTTCCGTCTCGTCGCGCAGCGCCAGTACATCCGGGTGGCGGAACAGCGCATTGCCGTCGAACCCGACCTTGGCGTCGAGACACACGAGATCGCCCGACTTGGTGAGGATCAGCGGATTGATCTCCAATAGGCTCATGTCCTTCTCGACGAAGGCCCGATAGAGATTGGTGAGCAGCGCGCTCAATTGCTTGGGCTGGATTTCCGAAAGTCCGAGCGCCTTCGAAACCTTGCGCACGTGATAGGGGCAGATATTGGCGACCGGATCGATCGAGAAGGTGACGATCTTCTCCGGCGTCTTGGCTGCCACTTCCTCGATGTTCATGCCGCCTTCGGTCGAGACCACAAAAGCGACGCGCGAGGTTTCGCGATCGACGAGTAGCGAGAGATAGAATTCCCGCTCGATTGCGGCACCCTCCTCGATATAGAGGCGGTTGACTTGCTTGCCCTGCAGGCCGGTCTGGTGCGTGACGAGCACCGAGCCGAGCAGCCGCTTGGCCTCGCGCTCCACGTCTTCGACGGATTTGACGACCTTGACGCCGCCGGCCTTGCCGCGGCCGCCGGCATGGATCTGCGCCTTCACTACCCATACCGGGCCGCCCAGTTCGAGCGCTGCCTTGCTCGCTTCAGCGACCGTAAGCGCCGCTAGCCCGCGCGGCACCGGCACGCCGAATTGCGCCAGTAACACCTTCGCCTGGTACTCGTGGATATTCATGCGATCAGCGCGGTTACGTGCGGCCTAGAGCCGTTCGGTCATTTTGCGAGATTAGGCGCGATCTTGATGCAGGCTTCGACCAGGCCCTGCACCGCGGCGACCGATTTGTCGAACATGACGCGCTCGGCTTTGTCGAGCTCGATCTCGACGATACGCTCGACGCCCTTGGCCCCGAGCACGACCGGCACGCCGACATAGAGCCCGCGTACGCCGTATTCGCCCTGCAGCCAGGCGGCGCACGGCAGCACGCGCTTCTTGTCGCGCAGATAGCTTTCGGCCATCGAAATTGCCGATGATGCCGGGGCGTAGAAGGCAGAGCCCGTCTTCAAGAGATTCACGATCTCGGCGCCGCCGTCGCGCGTGCGCTGCACGATGGCGTCCAACCGGTCCTGGGTGGTCCAACCCATCTTCACCAGATCCGGCAGCGGAATGCCCGCAACCGTCGAATAGCGCACCAAGGGCACCATGGTGTCGCCATGGCCGCCGAGCACGAAGGCGGTCACATCCTCGATCGAAACCGCGAACTCGTCGGCCAGGAAATAGCGAAAACGCGAGGAATCGAGCACGCCGGCCATGCCGACTACCATCGGCTTCGGCAACCCGCACGCTTTCTGCAGCGCCCACACCATCGCGTCGAGCGGGTTGGTGATGCAGATGACGAAGGCCTTCGGCGCGTATTTGGCGATACCGGCGCCGACCTGCTCCATTACCTTCAGATTGATGCCGAGCAGATCGTCGCGGCTCATGCCTGGCTTGCGTGGGACACCGGCTGTGACGATTACGACGTCTGCGCCCTCGATCGCCTCGTAGGACTGGGTGCCGGTGAGCTTCATGTCGAAGCCCTCGACCGGCGAGGCTTGGACGATATCGAGCGCCTTACCCTGCGGGACGCCTTCGGCGATGTCGAACATCACCGCGTCGCCGAGGTTCTTCAGGCCCGCGAGCAGCGCGAGCGTGCCGCCGATCTGGCCGGCGCCGATGAGTGCGATTTTCGATCTGGCCATGGGAATGCTTGGAGGGAGACGATTGGAAGAGGCCGACTAGAGCCCGTGAACGCGCGTTTGACTAGCCCGTTTATTCCGCAGGTTCAAGCCAAGACAATGTCGCAAGACCGCGCAGAAACATCCCTAGCCGCGCCTGCCGTGCGGGAGCGCCAGATAGTCGGCGCTTTGCATTTCCGCGAGCCGCGAGACGACGCGGCGGAACTCCGCGGCCTCGAAGCCATCGGTGCCGAGATAGAGCCGCTCGGGCACAGCCGCCGCTGAGGCCACGAGTTTCACCGCGTTGTCATAGAGCGTGTCGATCAGGAGAATGAACCGCTTGGCCTGATTGCGCTCGTCGGGGCCGATCACCGGAATATCGTCGATAATCAAAGTGTGGAAAGCGTGCGCAATCCGAAGGAAATCGGCCGCTCCCAGCGGCGCTTCGCAAAGCTCCAGAAACGAGAAACGCGCCGCGCCCCCGCCCACATGCGGAACATGGATGCTGCGGCCCTTGAGCGGAAGCTCCATCGGCGCGCCGCCGCCCTCGCCGGCGAGACGCCGCCAGGCCGCGTCGATTGCGGCCCGCGCGCGAGCGTCCGCCGGCACGTGCCAGACCGCGACCCCGTTCAGCTTGTGCAACCGGTAATCCGTGCGCGCGTCGAGCCGGATCACCTCGAGCTTTTCCTCGAGCATTTTGACGAACGGCAGGAACAGCGCGCGATTGAGGCCGTCCCGGTATTGCTCCGCGGGCGGCAGATTCGAGGTCGCGACCACCACGACGCCGCGCTCGAACAGCCGCTCGAACAGCCTGCTCAAGATCATCGCGTCGGCGATGTCGGTGACGTGGAATTCGTCGAAGCACAGCAGCCAGCACTCGTCGGCGATCTGTCCCGCGACCCGCGTTATCGCGTCGCCGTTCGCAGTACCCTCGGTCTTCATCGCGTTCCGAACCGCCGCGATCCGTTCGTGCACCTCGGCCATGAATTCATGAAAATGCACGCGCCGTTTCTTCGCGACCGGTGCCGCGGCGAAAAAGAGGTCCATGAGCATGGTCTTGCCGCGGCCGACGTCGCCGTAGAGATAGAGCCCGCGCGGCGTGCCTCCGCGCGCGCGCCGCAGCAGCCGCCCGAGCGTGGTCGAGCCGTTGGCGGGGCGATAGCTCGCGAGCGCATCGGCCAGCTCGCTCAGGCGATCGACCACCGCGCGCTGCGCGCCATCGCGCTCGATCTCGCCCGCCGCGAGGTGCGCGGAATATTGCGCGGCCAGCGCCGGCGCCGCCGACTGCCCGAACGCAACGTGCGTGTTTTTTCCAGCGAGACTCATGCGGGCCCGTGGCACACGGCTTCGATATTGTGCCCGTCCGGATCGAGCACGTAAGCGCCGTAGTAGTTCGAATGGTAGTGCGGCCTGAGTCCAGGCGCGCCGTTGTCCTTCCCGCCGGCCGCGAGCGCGGCGCGATGGAAGGCATCGACCATGGCGCGATCCTTGGCAAGGATCGCGATATGCAACGGCTTCCTCAGCCCGCCCTCGCCGCCGATCCAGAAATCAGGCTTGCCGCCGATGCCGAACCCAGCCGCCGGGCTTCCGCTACCGGTAACCTCGGGGCCCACTTCCATGATCAGCGCATAGCCGAGCGGCGCCAGCGTCTTCTGGTAGAACGCCTTCGCCCGCGCGTAATCCGAAACTGGAAAGCCGACATGGTCGATCATCAAAACCTCGCCGCGACTAGAGCTGCCGTGTCACCATCAGCTTCTTGACTTCGGCGATGGCCTTGGCCGGGTTCAGCCCTTTCGGGCAGGCGGGCGCGCAATTCAGAATCGTATGGCAGCGATAGAGCCGGAACGGATCCTCCAGCTCGTCGAGCCGCTCGCCGGTGCCCTCGTCGCGGCTATCGACGATCCAGCGATAGGATTGCAACAGCGTCGCCGGCCCGAGATAGCGGTCCTGGTTCCACCAATAGCTCGGGCACGAGGTCGAGCAGCAGGCGCAAAGAATACATTCGTAGAGGCCGTCGAGCTTCTCGCGCTCTTCTTTGCTTTGCAGCCGCTCTTTGTCGGGCGTCGGCGAGACGGTCTTGAGCCAGGGCTCGATCGAGGCGTACTGGGCGTAAAAGCCGCTCATGTCCGGCACCAGATCCTTGACCACCTCCAGATGCGGCAGCGGGAAAATGTGCACCGGCTGCTTCACGTCGTCGAGCGCGAGCGTGCAAGCGAGCGTGTTGACGCCATCTATGTTCATGGAGCACGAGCCGCACACGCCCTCGCGGCAGGAGCGGCGGAAGGTCAGCGTCGAGTCGATCTTACTTTTGATCCAGATGATGGCGTCGAGCACCATCGGCCCGCAATCGTCGCGATCGACGAAAAAGGTATCGATGCGCGGATTGGCGCCGTCGTCGGGGTTCCAGCGATAGATGCGGAACTCAGCGAGGCGCTTGGCGCCGGCGGGCTTGGGCCACACCTTGCCCTCGGTGACTCTCGAATTCTTCGGCAGCGTCAGTTCGACCATCGGTCCCAGCCGTTTCGTTTCGCGTTGTTCAGCTCAATAAACCCGCTTCTTCGGCTCGATGTACTGCACCTCGTTGGTGAGCGTGTAGGTGTGCACCGGCCGGTAATCGATTTTGACCTCGCGCCGGTCGTAATCGGCCCAGGCGAGCGTGTGCTTCATCCAGTTCTTGTCGTCGCGCTCGGGGAAATCCTCGCGCGCATGTGCGCCGCGGCTTTCGGTGCGCGCCAGCGCCGAATCCATGGTGACCACCGCCTGCCCGATCAGGTTGTCGAACTCGAGCGTCTCCACCAGGTCCGAGTTCCAGATTAGCGAGCGGTCGCTGACGCGAATGTCGCTCACGCCCGCGAACACGCCATGGATCAAGTTATGGCCCTCCTCCAGCACCTTGTCGGTGCGGAACACGGCGCAATTGGTCTGCATCACCTTCTGCATATCGAGCCGGAGCTGCGCCGTCGGCGTGCCACCATTGGCGTAGCGGAAGCGGTCGAGGCGCGCGAGCGCCTGTTCCGTCGAATCGGCGGGAAGCTCCATATGCTTTTCGCCCCGCGTAACAACCTCGGCGCAACGCAGCGCCGCCGCGCGGCCGAACACCACGAGGTCCGTGAGCGAGTTGGACCCCAGCCGGTTGGCTCCGTGCACCGAAACGCAGGCCCCTTCGCCGATCGCCATCAGCCCCGGCACCACCTTGTCGGGGTCGCCGTTCAGCTTGGTCAGCACCTCGCCGTGATAGTTCGTGGGTATGCCACCCATGTTGTAGTGCACGGTCGGCAGCACCGGGATCGCCTCCTTGGTCACATCGACGCCGGCGAAGATGCGTGCCGAATCCGCGATACCGGGCAGCCGCTCATGGATCACCGCCGGATCGAGATGATCGAGGTGCAGATAAATGTGGTCATTGAGCTTGCCGACCCCGCGGCCTTCGCGGATTTCGATGGTCATCGCGCGCGAGACCACGTCGCGCGAGGCCAGATCCTTAGCCGAAGGCGCGTAGCGCTCCATGAAGCGCTCGCCTTCGCTGTTCACGAGATAGCCGCCCTCGCCGCGCACGCCCTCGGTGATCAGGCAGCCCGCGCCATAGATGCCGGTCGGATGGAATTGCACAAACTCCATGTCCTGCAACGGCAGCCCGGCGCGTAGCACCATGGCGTTGCCGTCGCCGGTGCAGGTGTGCGCCGACGTGCAGGTGAAATAGGCGCGGCCATAGCCGCCGGTGGCGAGCATCGTGACATGCGAGCGGAAGCGGTGGATCGTGCCGTCGTCGAGCTTGAGCGCCACCACGCCGCAGCAGCGGCCCTCTTCGTCCATGATCAGGTCGATCGCGAAATACTCGATGAAGAATTCGGCCTGGTGCTTGAGCGCGGCGCCATAGAGCGTGTGTAGAATCGCGTGCCCGGTGCGGTCGGCGGCGGCGCAGGTGCGCTGCGCGGTGCCCTTGCCATAGTGCGTGGTCATGCCGCCGAACGGGCGCTGATAGATTTTGCCCTCGTCGGTGCGCGAGAACGGCACGCCCCAGTGCTCGAGCTCGTAGACCGCGGACGGCGCGTGGCGGCACAGATACTCGATCGCATCTTGATCGCCGAGCCAGTCGGAGCCCTTGACCGTGTCGTACATGTGCCAGCGCCAGTCGTCCTCGCCCATATTGCCGATCGCGGCCGAAATACCGCCTTGCGCCGCCACCGTGTGCGAGCGCGTCGGAAACACCTTTGTGATGCACGCGGTCTTGAGTCCCGCTTCGGCGCAGCCGACGACGGCGCGCAAGCCCGCGCCGCCGGCGCCGACCACCACCACGTCATAGACGTGGTCGGTGACCGGGTAGGCCCGGCCATTGATCGAAGGTGCCGAGGTTCCGTTGCCGGCCATGACTAGAGTCCGAAGCTGATGCGGAACACCGCGAAGACCGACGCCAGCCCGATCGCGATCGTGAAGAAGGTGTTGGCCATCAAGAGCACGATCTTGCGGCCTTCCGAATGCACATAGTCCTCGATGATCGTCTGCATGCCGAGCCGCATATGGACGATGACCGACAAGAGCATCGCAAGCATCAGGATCGCCACCGTCGGCTGGCCGAGCGTGGCGACTACGGCCGCGTGCGGCCGACCGGAGAGTGCGACGAGAATAACCACGAAGGCGGCAACCAGCGGAATGTTGGCGACGGCGGTGAGCCGCTGCATCCAGAAATGCTCGGTGCCCGAGCGTGCCGAGCCGAGACCGCGGACATTGCGAGGCGAGCTGCGCATCTCAGCCTCGCAACATGAGGCCGATGAGCCACACGAGGATCGTGAGGCTGACCGAGCCGAGAATGGTGAAGCGCGCTAACAGATTGCGCTCGTGCTCGCCGAGCCCGCGCCCGGTATCCCAGATCAGATGCCGGATGCCGCCGAGCATGTGATGGAACAGCGCCCACGTGTAGCAAAACAGCACCAGCCGCCCGATCCAGGTGCCGAAGAAGCCGTTGATGAGGTCGAAGTTCCTGGGCGAGGTCGAAGCCGCCACCAGCCACCAGACCAGCAGCAGCGTGCCGAAATAAAGCGCGACGCCGGTGACCCGGTGCGCGATCGACATCGCCATGGTCAGCGTGAGCCGATAGACCGTCAAATGCGGCGAGATCGGACGCTCGGTGCGGATTTTCGCGTCGGCCATCCTTATCCTCCGGCCGGTCCGGCCTCGGGGCCGGGCCTCATACTTCGTGAATGGCGAAACAATAGCCGCAAAATACTGGATTACAATAAGGATTAGACGTACTCTGCCTTCGTCAAATCCGAAGGCTACGCGATGCGCTTCGATCTCGCCGATCTCAGCCTGTTTCGCGACGTGGTGGAGGCCGGCAGCATAACGCGCGGCGCCGAGCGCGCGAATCTGGCGCTCGCAGCCGCGAGCACGCGAATCCGTAACATGGAGATTACGCTCGGCTCCCAGCTGCTCGTGCGTGGACGCCAGGGCGTGTCGCTCACGCACGCCGGCCGCACGCTGCTGCAACATGCGCGCGTAATCCTGCGGCAAGCCGAACAACTGCGCGAGGACTTAGGCGCTTATGCCGGCGGCCTCGCCGGGCAGGTCCGGGTGCTCTCCAACACCAATGCGCTGACGGAGTTTTTGCCTGAGACGCTGAGCTCATTCCTTACCGCGCACCCGAGCGTAAGCATCGATCTGGAAGAGCGCCTGAGCGACGAGATCGTGGCTCTGGTCGCCGAAGGCGTCGCCGATCTTGGCATCATCGCCGGCACCGTCGATCCCGGCTCGCTCGAGACCTACCCGTTCCGCAAGGATCGCTTTGTGCTCGTCGTCGCCAACGACCATCCGCTGGCCAAGCGCAAGCGGATCGGCTTCGCCGATGTGCTGGACCGCGACTTCGTCGGCCTCGACCGCGCCAGCGCCTTGCAGCGCTTCCTCGCCGACAAGGCAGCGCGCATCGGGCGTCCGCTTCGCCTGCGCATTCAGCTGCGCAGCTTCGACGCTGTCTGCCGGCTGGTGGAGCGCAACGTCGGAATTGGAATTGTGCCGGAGACCACGGCGCGGCGCGTGGTTCCGGCCATGGCAATTGCCGCGGTTGAACTCACCGACGCCTGGGCGGTGCGTGACCTCACGATCTGTGTCCGCAATATCGAGGAACTGCCATCCTATGCGCGCGAGCTGGTCGCGCATTTGCGCGCGGGGGCGTGATCAGCGCGAGATTATCTCTCGATAGCGGCGAGGGCTGCGAGCACAACCTTTGTCTCGGTTATCGTTGCATATTCGCCCTGCATCACCGCTAGAGAAAGTTGATGGACGTCTTCTGCCGCCCAAAGTCGGCCAGTCAAATCCCGCACGTCTACCGCCCAGCACGCATCCGCCGGCAACAACACGCGGAAGCCTAAATTTCCCGCGTGGCGTACCGTCGCCTCAACCGAATTGTGGGTAAGCACCCCGCAAACAACAAGCATCTTCGTGCCGTCCTGCGCCAATCGCGCTTCGAGGTCGGTATCGATGAATGCCGAGTTCGTATGCTTCGCCACGATTGGCTCGCCCGATCGAGGTAGGGCTTCGAGCTTGAAGGCATTTCCAGGCTTGCCAGGGCGATACGGTGATCCGGGTTCTCGGGAGTCATGGCGCACATGCAGGATGGGCATCATGGCCCTCCGCCAAGCGTCGAGCAGAGCGGCAATCCGCTGTTCAGCCTGAGGGTTGTTGCGCGGTCCCCATTTCGGATCATCGATCGCACGCTGAACGTCGATGACAAGCAGCGCTGCGTTGGAAGTAAGCGCGAGCATAGATCAGCGCGGGATCAAGACCCAGTAATCGAGCTCGAGGATCACCGAAGGTCCATATTCCTCGCCCGCCTTCCAGGGAAAGTCGTCGCAGGGCCTATCCTTCGTGGCGACCGTGCGAAGGCGCAACGCGCCCACGTCGTTGCGGCCGGGAATTTCCTGCGCCTCCAGCACCTCGCTCCACGCAAACACCGTGTCGCCGGCGAACAGCGGCGCCACGTGCCGTCCCGCATTGATGCCGGCGACGTGGAAGGCGTTTTCGAGGCCATTGAAAGAGAGCGAGCGCGCCAGCGAAATCGCGTGCCCACCATAAATGAGCCTCCGCTTGAAGCGGCCCTGCCCCTCGGCCCATTGATTGAAATGGATGCGCGCGGGATTCTGATAGAGCCGGGTCGCGATCTGATGCTCGGCTTCCTCGACTGTGATGCCGTCCACGTGGTCGATCTTCTCGCCGGCCTTGTAGCTCTCGAAGCGCCGCTCGCTGCCAGAAAGCCCCGTGTCATAGGCCGCGCCATCGATCACCGGCACCGCATCGCCGAGCTGGTTCGCCTGCAGATGCGAGGGCAGCTGCGGCACATGCGCTTCGGGCGACGGCGCTTTTTCGTCGCGCTTGCGGACCATCACCCAGCGCACGTAATCCACGACTTCGGTGCCATCGGCCTTGAAGCCGGTGGAGCGCACATAAACCACGCCCGATTGCTTGTTCGAAGTTTCGCGCAGTCCGAGCACCTCGGACACCGCCGAGAGCGTGTCGCCCGGATAGACCGCGGCGCGGAAGCGGCAGGCGGCATAGCCCAGGTTCGCGACAGCGTTCAGCGAGATATCAGGCACCGTCTTGCCGAACACGATATGGAACACCAGGAGATCGTCGATCGGCGCGTGCGGATAGCCAATAGCCTGCGCGAAGGCATCCGACGACTGCACCGCGAAGCGGCCACCGAACAGGCCGAGATAGAGCGCCGCATCGCCTTGCGTGACCGTGCGCGGCGTCGCGTGGCGGATCACCTGGCCGAGCTTGAAATCCTCGAAGAAATTGCCGCCCCCGCTCTTGCTCATGATGTTCAACCCGTTGCCCGCGCCGCGATCTCTTCCGAAAGCATAACCGTTCGCCGCGCCATATCCGCATGCAGCCGCTCCACCATGCGTCCGTCAAGGGCGATGGCGCCCTTGTCGCGATTCTCCGGGAACTCAAAGACGGCGACGATCCTCTTGGCCAGCTCGACCTCCTCCGGCGAAGGCGAGAACGCCGCGTTGCAGGGCTCGATCTGGTTCGGGTGGATCAAGGTCTTGCCGTCGAAGCCGAGATCGCGTCCCTCCGTGCATTCGCGTGCGAAGCCCTCGGCGTTGGCGATGTCGTTATAGACCCCGTCGACGATATCGATGCCATAGGCACGCGCCGCGAGAATCACGGGCATCAGATAAGGCAGCATCGGCGCGCGGCCCGGTACGATCCTGGTCCGCGTTTCCTTCGCCAGATCATTGGTGCCCATCAC
Source organism: Hyphomicrobiales bacterium (assembly GCA_043767065.1). Taxonomy (GTDB): domain Bacteria; phylum Pseudomonadota; class Alphaproteobacteria; order Rhizobiales; family Xanthobacteraceae; genus JAHFPN01. Next base: position 10,567 of record JAYUHJ010000232.1, read on the forward strand.
CAGCACCTTGAGCGCAGCGAGCGCATCGCGCGCCTCGGCCGCGATCTCGCGCACGTTCAGGATCGCAAGCGGCGTCTCGATCATGGCCCAGACCGAAAGCTCCGGCGCGGCGT
>JAYUHJ010000233.1:0-1857 GCA_043767065.1 Hyphomicrobiales bacterium
GGTTACTTCACCATGAATTCCTCCGATATTCCCGCCGACGTACTCGGCCTGTTGCGCCGAGGCAGCGTGATTCCGGCGCATCTGCTGGCGCTGGACGCGAGCCGGCGTCTCGATGCGCGCCGCCAGCGCGCCCTGACCCGCTACTACCTGGATGCCGGCTCGGGCGGGATCGCGGTCGGCGTGCACGCGACCCAGTTCGCCATCCGCGAGGCCGGGCTGTACGAAACGGTGCTCGAGCTTGCCGCCGACGAGGCCCGCACCTGGGTAAAGCGCCCGGTTCTGCTGGTGGGAGGCTTGGCGGGAAAAACCGATCAAGCGAAAAAGGAAGCCGCAATCGCACGGGGCCTCGGTTACCACGCCGGGATGCTGTCGCTTGCGGCGATGAAGGGTGCAACGGTGGACGAGTTGGTCGCGCATTGCCGCGCGGTCGCCGCGACGATTCCGCTGGTCGGCTTCTACCTGCAGCCTGCGGTCGGCGGCATCCATCTGCCGGCCGAGTTCTGGCGCCGCTTCTGTGAAATCGAGAATGTCATTGCGATCAAGATTGCGCCCTTCAACCGCTACCGGACGCTGGATGTCGCGAAGGGCGTGGTTGCGGCGCGCGCGGAGGAGCGCGTCACGCTCTACACCGGCAATGACGACCACATCGTGCTCGACCTGCTGGTGCCGCTGGCGGTGATGCGGGACGGCGAAGAAATCCAGGTCCGCATCAAGGGCGGGCTGCTCGGCCATTGGAGCGTGTGGACCAGGCGTGCCGTAGAACTCCTCGAAAGGATCCGGAAAATCACTGAAGTAAATCGAGAAATTCTCGCTCTGGATTCCAAAGTAACCGACGCCAACAGCGCGTTCTTCGACGTCACGCACGATTTCGCCGGCTGCATCGCGGGCTGCCACGAGGTACTGCGCCGGCAGGGCCTGCTCGAAGGTATCTGGTGCCTCGATCCGAAGGAAGGCCTTTCGCCGGGGCAGGCCGCGGAGATTGACCGGGTTTACGCTGCGTACCCGGAAATGAACGACGATGTTTTTGTCAAAGAAAATTTGACCCGATGGATGGCGTGAACCTCAGGGAATTCCAGGAAAAAGGACACCTCACCGTGCCCGCCGTGTTCGAGGCTGCCGAAATGGACACGGTGATCGAGGACATCGGGCGCTGGGGTGAGGAGTTCCTGCGCGAACTGCCGGCGGCGCAACGCCGCTGGTACCTGGACGGCGGCATCAAGGCGAGGGACGTCCTGCGCAAGCTGGACAATCCGCACCACTTCCGCGAATCGGTGCGCGGCCTGGCGCGCGAGCCGCGGCTCGTCGCGCTGGTGGAAAACACGATCGGCCCCGGCGTGTCGGTGTACTTCAGCCAGATTTTCTTCAAGCCACCCGAAGGCGGCGGCCCGAAACCGCCGCACCAAGACAACTTCTACTTCGGCCCGCGCGATCCGCAAGCGCTGATCACGGCCTGGATCGCGTTCGACGACGCCACGGTGGAGAACGGCTGCCTATTCTTTGGCGAAGGCACCCACAGGGCGCCGCTGATGCCCCATGTCGCGCCGCCCGGCGAGCCCTTCAACCTGCAAGTTCTGGCGGCCGCCGCGGCGAAGGTCGCGATGACGAGCGCCCCGGTGCCCAAGGGCGGGGTATCGTTCCATCATGGCGGCGTGCTGCACCAGTCCGGGACGAATCACTCACCGCGCTGGCGCCGCGCCTGCGCGCTGCACTACGTGAGGAACGACAACGCCTTCGTGCAGCCGGCGCTGCCCTACGACGCAACGATGTTCCTGAGGATCACATGAACGACACTGGATACGACACTGCGCGGCGCTACGCACTGGCGATACTCGCGCACCTCGCGCTGATTGCCGCGTG
>JAYUHJ010000234.1:0-24328 GCA_043767065.1 Hyphomicrobiales bacterium
TACCGCCGCGCCGCCGGTTTTCAGCCCTGCGGCTGGATCTTGGCGAGCTTCACGTGCTCGCCCCAATTCTTGATATCGCGCAGGAACATCTGCTGCGCCACCTCGGGCGTGTTGACGTACGGATCGCCACCGAAGCTGTTGAGGAACTTCTTGGTGTCGTCCGACGATACGATCTGCACGAACCACTTGTTGATCTGGTCGATGACGGGCTTCGGCGTTCCCGCCGGAACCATCGCCGCCCACCAGCCGGTCAGATCCATGGGGATGCCGACCTCGGTCATCGTCGGCATGTCCGGGCTCGCGGCGAGCCTGGTGCCGGTCGAGACCGCGAGGATGCGCAGCCGTCCCTCGCGGGCTTGCGCCAGCGAGAACACCGGATCGTGCATGCCGTAGTCGATCTTGCCGCTGAGGATTTCATTCAAAGAGTCCGGCGCGGTCTTGTAGACCACCTCGACCGCCTTCACGCCGGTGGCGTTCTTATATATCTCGCCCATGATCGTGCCGGTAGGCGCCGCGCTGGCGTACGTTGCCTTGTCGCCCTTGGCCTTCATCGCCGCGGTGAGCTCGGCCACCGTCTTGTACGGGCTCTTGGCATCGACCACGAGCATGAACGGTTGGCGGTTGATGGTGGCAGCCACCTCGATCGCCTTGCCGACATCGACCGGCGGGTTCTTCACCAGATACATGCTGAGCGCGACTGCGGTCGCCGCATGGACGAAGATCGTGTAGCCGTCGGGCTTGGACCGGGCCACGAACTCGACCGCGATGTTACCGCCGGCGCCGACCTTGTTCTCGACGATCACCGTGCGGCCGACGACCGTGCGCAGTTTCTCGGCAAAGTAGCGCACCAGCACGTCCGCGCCGCTGCCGGCCGGAAACGCGCAGATGACGCGGATATCCTGGTTCGGATATTGCTGGGCAACAGCAGGACCCTGCATCGCCCCGATTGCTGCGACCAGCGCGAATGCCAGCCCGGCGGAACGCAACCAGTTCGAACCGACTTTCATGAACTTCCTCCCTTTGTTTTCGAATGCGGCCCCTTGGACCGCCTTTATTCTTGGAACGCTTGTTCACGGGTCTTGCGGAACTGCGGCAGCACGATCAAGGCGATGACGGCGGCCGACAACGCCAGCAGAGTCGCCGAGATCGGCCGCTCGAAGAAAATCATCGCGTCACCGCGCGAAATCACCATGGCTCGGCGCAGATTCTCCTCCATGAGCGGCCCAAGGATGAACCCCAGCACCAAGGGCGCAGGCTCGCACCCAAACCGGACAAGAATATAGCCGAACAGGGTGAAGACCGCACAGAGCACAAGCTGCGTGAAGTTGGTATTGGTGCTGTAGATGCCGATGACGCAGAACAGCAGCACAGCTGGGTAGAGCAGGCGATAGGGAGTCGACAATAACTTCACCCATATGCCGATCATCGGCAGATTGATCACCAGGAGCATCAGGTTGCCGATCCACATCGAGGCGACCATGCCCCAAAACAGGTCCGGCCGCTTCGTCATCACCGCTGCGCCCGGCTCGATGCCCTGGATGATCATGGCGCCCATCATCAGCGCCATGATGGCGTTGGATGGCAGCCCGAGCGTCAAGAGTGGAATGAACGAAGTCTGCGCCGCCGCGTTGTTGGCCGATTCGGGCCCCGCCACGCCTTCGATTGCACCCTTGCCGAACCGGCTCGGGTCCTTGGCGACCTTCTTCTCGATCGTGTAGCTCGCAAACGACGCCAGCACGACGCCGCCGCCCGGCAGAATCCCGAGCAGCGAGCCGATGCCGGTGCCGCGCAGCACCGCGCGCCATGAGTCCTGGAAATCCTTCATGCTTGGCCACAGGTCCCGAATATTCGTGCTCACCGGGATGCGTGGCATCGTCGGCTGTTCCAGATTGCGGATGATTTCGACGACGCCGAACATGCCGATGACGAGCGGCAGAAAATCGATGCCGTCCCACAGATCGGAGACGCCGAAGGTATAGCGCGTGACGCCGCTGTTCACGTCGGTACCGACCAGTCCGAACAGCAGGCCGACCATAACGACACCGATCGCCTTGATCACCGAGCCGTGCGCCAGCACTACGGCCGTGACCAGACCCAGCACCATCAGCGAGAAATAGTCGGGCGAGTTGAATTGTTGCGCAAGCGCCGACAAGGGCGGTCCGAATGCGGCGATGAAAATCGTACCGACGGTCCCGGCAAAGAAGGAGCCGAGCGCCGCGACGCCGAGGGCCGCGCCGGCGCGTCCCTGTTTCGCCATCTGGTGCCCGTCGATGCAGGTGACGATCGATGAAGCCTCGCCCGGCATATTCACCAGGATCGATGTCGTCGACCCGCCGTACTGCGCGCCGTAATAGATGCCCGCCAGCATAACGAGCGATCCGAGTGGATCGAGCTGGAAGGTGATCGGCAACAGGATCGCGATCGTCGGAATCGGCCCGATCCCGGGCAGCACGCCGATCAGCGTACCCAACATGCAGCCGAGCAGCGCGAGGCCGATATTCTTGAACGTCGCCGCCGCGGTGAATCCGGTCACCAGGTTATTGAGAAAATCGAATTCCATCTCAGCGGCCCCACCACGCCGGGAGCGGTTGGCCGAGTGCGTAGACGAACACGACGATGGTGAAGATCGCCAAGCCCGCGCCGAGCGCGAAGTTCTCTTTCAAGTTCACGTTGCGGCGCGCATAACCGGCGACCAGCGTCAAAGTGACCGCCGAAATCGCGAGCCCGACACGGTCGATCAGGATGCCGAACACAAGGATCGCTCCGATGACGAAAATGATCGGACGGAACTGCAGCGCCCCGATTGGTGGCCCATCGACCGCGATCGAGCGCAAGCCGATGAGCAGACCGACCCCAAGGATCAGGAAGCTGATGATCGTCGGAAAATATCCCGGCCCCATGCGCGAGGCGCTGCCGAATGTGAGATCCTTGCCGAAATAAACTCCGGCCAGACCGATCAGCATGAAGACAACAGCCGCCCCGAAATCCTGCGGGCTCTTTACGCGAAACATTCTGCCCATCCCCCGTCACGCGGCTAGCGCCGCGCGGCAGTGTCGCCTTACCGGGTCGCGGCTGGCAAGGCACGACCGGCCATCGTTGGTATTACCGGCCGTCGGGGCCGATGCACCGATGGGCACGATGGGCAGGATACCACGCGGACTGTGCGGCCGCGGAATGAGCGCACTGCGCAGCTCATACCTGCGGCAAACTGGCAGCAGCTTCGCGGCACGACCGGCATTTTCGACGCAGGAGATTGGTGGGCGCAGTAGGATTCGAACCTACGACCCGCTGATTAAGAGTCAGCTGCTCTACCAACTGAGCTATGCGCCCGCCGAGACACCCCGCGCCGATCCGGCGCCAGGACGGGCCGATCTAGCAACTCGCCTTCCCACTGTCCAGCGATGCGGCCGCCGGAACCGGCGCGTGCGTCGCCGTTACTTGGTTTCCTCGTGGAATGCCTTTTCGCGCGTCTTGCTCACCGCCGGGATGAGCACGATCACCAGCGCAAGGATCGCGAGAATGAGCAGCACCGCACTGATCGGCCGCTGGAAGAACACGAACGGGTCGCCGCGGGAGAGCAGCATCGCGCGACGCAGGTACTCCTCGAGCAACCGGCCGATGACAAAACCCAGGAGCAGCGGCGCCGGTTCGCAATCGAGCTTGATGAAGGCGTAGCCGATCACGCCGAAGACCGCCATGGCATAGACGTCGACCGGGTTGTTGCTCACGCTGTACACGCCGATGCAGCAGACCGCCATGATCGCCGGGAACAGCATGCGATAAGGCACGGTCAGCAGCTTCACCCACATGCCGATCAGCGGGAGATTGAGCACCAGCAGCATGAAGTTGCCGATCCACATTGAGGCGACGATGCCCCAGAACAGCTCCCGCTTTTCCGTGATGACGTTCGGCCCCGGCACGATGCCCTGGATGATCATGGCGCCGATCATCAGCGCCATCACCGGGTTCGACGGGATGCCGAGCGTGAGCATCGGGATGAACGAGGTCTGCGCGCCGGCGTTGTTCGCGGCCTCCGGCGCCGCCACGCCTTCGATCGCGCCCTTGCCGAAGTTTGCCCGATTCTTCGAGATCCGCTTCTCCAGCGTATAGGCGCCGAACGACGCCAGCAGCGCACCGCCGCCTGGCAGGATGCCGAGCAGCGATCCGAGTGCCGTCCCGCGCAGAATCGGGCCGATGATTGCCTTGATCTCCGCCTTGGTCGGGATCATGTCGCGCACGCGCGACACGATGATGTTGCGCTTCCGTTCGTCCTCGAGATTTCGAATGATTTCGCCGAGCCCGAATACGCCCATGGCCAGCGCTACGAAGTCGAGACCGTCGGCGAATTCCGAATACCCGAAGGTGAAGCGCGGCGTGCCGGTATAGAGATCCTGGCCGATGGTGCCGAGCAGAAGCCCGAGGATCACCATCGCCAACGCCTTGATCAACGAGCCGTGTGCCAGCGCGACCGAGGCTGCCAGCCCCAGCACCATGAGCGCGAAATATTCCGCCGGCCCGAACTTGAGCGCGACCTCCGCGAGCGGCGGCGCGAAACCCGCGATCAGGAAGGTAGCGACGGTGCCGGCGAAGAAGGAGCCGACCGCGGCCGTGAACAGCGCCTGGCCCGCCTTGCCCTGCTTGGCAAGCTGATAGCCGTCGATGGCGGTGACCACCGAGCTGGATTCACCGGGCAGATTGATCAGGATCGCAGTCGTGGAGCCGCCGTACTGCGCGCCGTAATAAATGCCCGCGAGCATGATCAGCGACGAGACCGGCGGCAGGCCGAAGGTGATCGGCAGCAGCATTGCGATGGTCGCTACCGGGCCTAGCCCCGGCAATACGCCGATCGCGGTGCCCAACAGCACACCAATAAAGCAATAGAAAAGATTCGACCCCGTGAGCGCCTGATCGAAGCCGAAGGCGAGATTGGTCGAGAGCGCCGAGAAGAATTCCATGGTCGCTCAATAGCCTCCGACCCAGGGGCCGTAGAGCGAGAGCGGCAAGCCGAGGCCGCGCACGAAAACCAGCCAGCTGAACACGACGAGGACGACGGTAATCGCGATCGAGGTCTTCAGGTCCCAAAGCCGGCTTGCCAGACTCGTGCTGAACACCGTGATCGAAAGCGCGGGAATCAAACCCAGGCCCTTCAGCGTCGCTCCGAAGAAGATCACCGGCAGCGTGACGAGCGCAATGCCGCGCCATGGGATCGCGCCGATCGGCTGGCCCGGCACGCGGATGCCGCCGATCAGGATGATCAGCCCGAACACCGCAAGCAGCAGCACGAGCACAAGTGGAAAATAGCCGGGGCCCATGCGAAAAGCGGTGCCGATCGGAAGCTCGCGCACGCCGTATGCAAACACGGCGGCAATCGCCAGAAACATGAGCCCGGCGAAGAAATCCTTCGGGCTCTTGATGAACGCCGGCATTTACCCCTCCCCCGCGTCCGCCCCCAGGACGGCGAACCCGGCCGCAGGCGAGTGTGCCTCCGGCCGGGCCCAACTACAAATGCCGTTCAGTCGGCGAATTGGCCGGCCGCCTGGATCAGCGGCCGCCACTTGACGATTTCGGCTTCCAGCTTCTTCTTGTGTGCCGCGGGCGTCGCCTGCGCCTGCGAGACCGGCTCGGTCCCCAGCGCGGCGAAACGCTCGATCACTTTCTCGTCCTTGAGCGCCGCCTGCAGCGCCGCGGTGAGCTTGGCGATCACGTCGTTCGGCGTGCCCTTCGGTGCATAGAGGGCATGCCAAACCGCGACCTCGAAGCCCTTGAGCCCGGCTTCGTCGAGGGTCGGCAGCTCAGGAAGCGACTTCACACGCATCGTAATCGTGACGCCGTAAGCCTTCACCTTACCGCTCTTGATGTGGCCTGTCGTGTTGGTGGTCTGGTCGCACATGATATCGGTCTGCCCACCAAGGAGATCGGTCATGGCGGGCCCAGTCCCATTGTAGGGAATGGTGGTCATCGGCACGCCGATCGCCGACATCAAAAGCATGCCGCACAGATGCGAGGCCGAGCCGATGCCGGCATTGGCCAAGGACACCTTGTCCTTGTTCTCCCTGATATAGGCGAGCACCTCGCCGAAGTCCTTGGCCGGAAAGTTAGGCCGCGCGATAAGGCTCATGGGCGCGTCAGTGACCAGTCCGATGGTCTCGAAGTCGGTGAGCGGATTGAACGGCAGATTGCGATAGAGCGTCGGAGTCGTCGACATGCCAACGTGATGCAGCAGCAGCGAGTAGCCGTCCGGATTCGCTTTGGCGACCTGGGCCGGTCCGCGCGTGCCGCCGGCACCGACCACGTTCTCGATGACCACCGTCTGACCGAGAGTCTTCGACATCGCTTCGGCGATCAGCCGGCCGACCGTATCGGTCGGGCCGCCGGCCGCGAACGGAATGACCATCGTGATGTTGCGGCTGGGATAGGTTTGCGCCGCCGCGCCCGACAGACCGAACGCGATCAGGCCTGCCGCGGCGAGAATCCATTTACGCATGTCGTTCTTTCTCCTGGTGAACATGAACCCGCCGTCCATTTCGGCACGGCAGGAGATCGATAAGCCCGGCGATTTCCGGACGTGTGAGAACCATAGCCAGCATCGGCAAGGAAGGTGGTCAAGATGAAATTAGTAGCGCGCGAGAACATGTCGCCGAAGCCAGCGCCTTCCTTGGAGAGGTTGTTATGCGGCATCGCGGCAAAACTGGGTCGCGAGCTGGTAACGATGCTGCGCGATTTACTGCTTTCGTCGCAAATCGTTCAATTGCCAGCGAATTACGCACGGCTGGTTGACGGGCACTCCCGTCGCGGGTCATATGAGGTCAAGCAAGGTCGGTGAAATTGTTGCGTTCTCGCGGTTCCGGACGGCACAAATCCGGCGGGATTGGCGAAGAAAGTGAACCACGCGCCGCGGCCAACGATGGCGACTGGTTCCGGCGCGCCTCAGAGCGGGCTCGTGCAAACGCATCCGGCTCCAATTCAAGCCTTTGATGGAGGAATTCTGATGAGAATGAAACGATTGGGTTACGCGTTAGCGACGAGCGCCGCGGCAATCGCCTTGTTCGCCGTCGCGGCGACGCAGCCGACCGGCGCGCAGGAGCGCAAGTCGATCCGCTGGGCCACGTCCAACGTGGACTCCTACGGCTACAAGGTCGCCGCCTCGATGGTGAAGATTCTCGAGGAAGCGCTCGGGAAAGAATACACCGTCACCGTCCAGCCCTATCCCTCGACCACCGCCGACATGAAAGCCGCCATGGATGGCACCGGCGAGATCGGCTACACGGCCGACGTCGGCATGTCCCAGCTCTATGCCGGCGAAGGCGGCTTCAAGAATTACAAAGCGGCCAAGGGCATGCTGGTGCACACCTGGTATGCCTATCCGATGGAGTCCTTCATGGCGGTTCCCGCCTCCAAGGGCGCCCAATACAAGTGCTGGGGTGACTTGAGCGGCAAGCCGGTATTCTTCACCACCGCCGGATTCATGAACTGGCTGAACTTCCAGCGCATCTACAAGGTGCTCGGTTACGACTTCAAGCACGTCGAGATCGATCCCAAGTCCCAAGCTGATGCGTTGCAGGCCGGCACGATCTCCGGCGCCGTCGCCTACACGACGGCGGGACGCTCGCTGGCGTCCTACTGGAAAGAGACCGAGATCCGCATGGACGTGAAGATGATCAATCCATGCCCGGATGAGGTCGCCAAGCTCAAGGCTGCGGGCCTCCAGATCGCGGACGTCAATCCGAAGAATGCGTTCAGCAAGGACGTGGGCGTCACTGCGATCCAGGGCGTGCCGATCCTGTTCGGCTATAACGTGCGTGCCGACATGCCTGAGGACATCGTCTACAAGATGTTGAACGCTTTCTACGTCAACCGCGAAAAACTCGCCGCGGCCGACCCCGGCTTTACACCGATGGCCAAGGATTTCGTCGGCATGCAGGTAGCCGGCATCGCCGCCAATCCGCAGATCCCGGTGCACGCGGGCCTGGCCAAGTTCCTCAAGGAGCACAAGGCCTGGAACGACAAATGGAAGATCGCGACCAGCGGCAGCTGATCGCGTAAGCGAAGCGTCCGGGGCGAGGAGCCTGCGCCGAAGCGCGGGCCCTCGCCTCGGCATATTCGCGAGCAAGCCGCGCGAGGGTGGAAGAACGCGCGCAATCTTCCGATGATCCGGGAACGGCCATGAGCGACGCCCTGAAGCGCCTATTCAGTCTGAAGAACCTGAGCTTCGCGCTCTCAGTCGCCCTGCTTGTCTGGCTGATCTGGTATTTCTACACCGGATTCGGCGGCCCGCGGGAGTTGGCGACGCGCCTGCTGCCGATTGCGATCCTGCTGCAGGTTTTGTTTCTTCGGCAGCAGAACGAACTCTACCCGCGCCTCCCCTCCGCCGCCAATAACGTTATCGTTGCGCTCTATGCTGCGATCTGCGTCTACGCCTTCTATTATTTCTACCTGAATTTCGAAGAGATCGCGATCTACCGGCAGGGCTCCTATACGACCGAGGATTACGTCGTCGGGCTCTTGATGTTCCTGCTGATCATGGAGCTTTCGCGCGTCGCCCATCCGATCCTGTTCTGGGTCAATGTGGTAATGATCTTCTATACGCTCTACGGTTATTTGAGCCCGCTCGACTTCTTCTGGCATCCAGGAGTGACATTCTATCGTGTCGTCACCTCCAGCACGGTCGAACTCGCCACCGGCATCTACGGGCTTTATACGCAGCTTGCGCTGACGCTGATCGCGGCCTTTCTTACGTTGGCGGCTGTCGCCAACGGCTTCGGCGCGCAGAGCGCGATGATTCACGTCATGCGGCGGCTCGCCGGCCGCAATCGGCAGATGGTGCCGCAGACCGCCGTGCTCGGCTCGCTCTCGATCGGCATGGTAAGCGGCTCGGGCTCGGCCAACGCGATCGTCGTCGGCAGCATCACGATCCCTTTGATGAAACGCTACGGCGTACCGCCGGTCTTCGCCGCCGCCGTCGAGACCGCAGCGAGCATGGGCGGCCTGATCATGCCGCCGATGATGGGCGTCGGCGCATTCCTGATGTCCGAGTTCCTCGGCGTTCCTTATTGGGATGTGGTGATCCGCGGCTTCGCGCTCGCGGCCGTCTACTACATCTCTCTCGCGCTTGCCGTCTATCTTCTCTGTGTGCGACTACTGCCGCACGACGAAGTCGCGGTGCCCAAGGTGCCGGCCTACGAGCAGGTGAAGACCGCGATCTTCTTCCTCGGCGTCGCGTTCCTGCTCCTTGAGATGGGCTGGCGAGGCACTGGCGAACTCTTGGCCGCGTTGCATACTGCGACCTTCATGTTCGCGTTGCTGGTCGCGGCATACCTGTTCTTTAAGTTCGTTATGAAGGATCCCGTGGTCGCCAAGGAAACGCTGCTCGGCAACGTGCGCAAAGCCGTCGAGACGCACGCCGAGATGACGTCTTACCTCACGCTGCTCCTGGCCACGCTCGGCATCATGATCGGGCTCTTTACCGTCACCGGTTTCATCAACCGCATGGGCGCGATGCTGCTCGATCTCGGCTCATGGAACATCATCGCCATGATAGGAATGGCCTGGATCTTCGGATGGCTCGCCGGCGCAGGCCTGCCGCCGACGGCGACCTATATCATCGGCGCGATCGTCATCGTGCAGCCATTACGCGATCTGGGCATCAATCCCTGGGTCGCGCACTTCTTCGTCTTCCTGCTTTCGGTATGGGGAGAGCTTTCTCCGCCGACTTCGCTCACCGCCGCGGTCTCGGCCCGCATCGCCGAAGCCTCGTTCATGCGCACCATGTACGAGGCGTTGAAAATCTGCATGCCGATCACGTTGATGACCTTCGCCATCTTCACCCGCTACGACATGGTAGTGAATCCGGGCTGGCCGCAGATCGTGGCGACCGTGCTGGTCTTGATCAGCGTCTGCGGCGTTACCTTCGCGCTGTTCGGGAGGTACGTCGCCAACACCGCGAGCGACATTCTGCTCCGATCGATGCTGGCGCTCTTCTCTCTCGTCGCCATGCTGCACCCGGATAATCGCTGGTCGATGGCGACCGCTGCGGTCGTTTTACCTGCTATCCTGATCGGCCTTTGGAGATATCGGCGGCTCGCCAGCCCCAAGACGGCCATCGCACCATCGCCTACCGGCGACGAGCGCGAGCCAACCCAGGCCGCGACAGCCAATCTCGCTTCCGAAGGATGATGGCGGAAGGCCCCGAAGGGCCGAGTTAAAGGGGCCGGATCAGAAGACCGAAGCCAGACTCGACATTCCCATCGTGCGGGCGACCTGCAGGCCCCTTTGCTTCTGCTCGTCGTCGAGACTCATGAGCAGCGGCCGCGCGACATCGCCCAGCCGCCTCAGTGCCGCAACATCGAGCACGATGGTGCGGAACCGGCTACGGATCCGCTGAACGATCCCCTCCGACTCGCTGCGCTGCCCGGTGCGGGTGATTTGGCGCAGTTCCACTTCGATGGGAGCCCAGAGCTGCTCCTGGGCCGGTGTCAACTTCAGCGCGGCCTTGAAGCGCGCAATCTGCGCTTGGCTGACGACGAGGGTCGCGCGCTCCGACAGATGAACGCCTTTCTCGACCTCAGTTCCGATGGAATCGGCGAACGCCGGCGACAAACTCACCGACGCCAGCGCGAGTGCGCTCGCGAGCAATACTCTCTTCATATTGAATTCCCCGCTCGGTTCTTTTTCTGAATGTCTGCCAACGCTTACGAGCGGGATCGCGCGCGAACAAGGTTAAAATGCGTCATGATCGGGGCAGATCAAGTCACGATTAATGTCGCAACGTAACTTCAGCCGCGGTGCGACCATTCGTCGTAAACGCGGGAGAGCGCCGCATGCGTCCGTAGACGCATGCGGCGCCAAGCTTCAGCCGACCGCGGTCTGCGGATTCACCGACTGGCGCTTCACCGCGAGTTTGTTGAGCGCGTTGATATAGGCCTTGGCCGAGGCGACCAGCGTATCGGAGTCGGCGCCGCGCGCGGTGACTTCCTTGCCGCCTTCTTCGAGCCGCACGGAGACTTCCGCCTGCGCATCGGTGCCCTCGGTCACCGCGTGCACTTGATAGAGCATGAGCTTGGCCGTGTGCGGCACCAGCTGCTTGATCGCATTGAAGATCGCGTCCACCGGGCCGTTACCGGTCGCCTGGGTCGTGCGGTGCACACCGTCGATGTCGAGCACCAGCGTCGCCGACTGCGGTCCCTGCGTGCCGGCGATCACCGTCAGCGATACGATCTTGATGCGATCGTGCTTCTGCGCGATTTCGTCGTCCACCAGCGCGACGATATCCTCGTCATAGACGTGCTTCTTCTTGTCGGCGAGGTCCTTGAAGCGCTTGAAGGCGTCTTCCAGCGCATTGTCGCCGAGATCGTAGCCGAGCTCCTTCAGCTTCTCGCGGAACGCGTGGCGGCCCGAATGCTTGCCCATGACCAGCGAGGTCGCGCGCACGCCGACATCCTCCGGCCGCATGATCTCGTAGGTCTGGGTGTGCTTGAGCATGCCGTCCTGGTGAATACCCGACTCGTGCGCGAATGCGTTCCGGCCGACGATCGCCTTGTTGTACTGCACCGGGAACGAGGTCACCGCCGACACCAGCTTGGAGGCGCGCATCAGCATCGTGGCGTCGACGCCGGTCCAATACGGCATCACGTCGTTCCGGACCCGCATCGCCATCACGATTTCTTCGAGCGAGGCGTTACCCGCCCGCTCGCCGATGCCGTTGATGGTGCATTCGATCTGCCGCGCGCCGCCCTCGACGCCGCTGAGCGAGTTGGCCACCGCCATGCCGAGGTCGTCGTGGCAATGCACCGAGAACACCGCCTGGTCGGAATTCGGCACCCGCTCGCGCACCATCTTGATCAGCGCCGCATACTCGGTCGGCGTCGAATAGCCGACGGTGTCCGGGATGTTGATGGTGGTGGCGCCCGCCTTGATCGCGGCCTCAACGCAGCGGCAGAGGAAGTCGTGCTCCGTGCGCGTGCCGTCCTCCGACGACCACTCGACGTCCTCCACGTGATTGCGTGCGCGGGTGACTTGCTGGATCACCATCTCGTAGACCTCGTGCGGCTCCTTCTGGAGCTTCCACTTCATGTGCACCGGCGAGGTCGAGAGGAACGTATGGATGCGCGGACGCTGCGCGTGCTGCACGGCCTCGGCGCAACGGTCGATATCCTTCATCGCCGCTCGCGCCAGGCCGGCGATCACCGCTTTCTTGGACCGCTTGGCGACCTCGGAAACCGACTCGAAATCGCCTTGGCTTGCGATCGGGAAACCGGCCTCGATGATATCGACGCCCATTTCGTCCAGGAGCTCGGCGACCTCGATCTTCTCCTCGAAGGTCATGGACGCGCCGGGGCACTGCTCGCCATCGCGCAGCGTGGTGTCGAAGATGAGCACGCGATTCTTGTCGCTGCGCTCGCTGGTCTTGTCGGTCATGGAACTGATCCTTCTCCTAAGCTCGCGCTCTTTCTCTTGAGCGCCCGGGGGTTTGGCTTTCGCGATCCCCTGAGTGCCCAGGCGCAAGCGCCCGGCCGGCCCTCAGGGGCGGCGAAGGAGCAGGAGTCCGAGAATGAGAGCCGAGCCCGGAATCGCGCGAGCGATCGGGTTGTCGATGCGAGCTGTGCAGATCTTCGGCATCGGCATCATCGGCTCTTCTCAGGCCGCCAGTCTCGTCCCGAAAGCTTGATATTCGGTTTCGGCGACTTCCGGCTTCTAGCCGAGGTCCTGCCGCCAGCGCAAGTCGCTCTAGTTCCGCGACCGGATCCAGCCCGTCACAGTGCTGACGATCTGGCCGTCGATGCCGAAGAAGCCGTGCGCGGACAGGGCTTCGCACGGATCGCCGCTGCCTGCCGGACCGTCGAGCACGATCACCTGGGCTTGGCCGTGCCAGGACTTGAACCGCTCGATGACCGAAGCGTTCGTGTATTGGCAGGCGTCCTTCTTGTGTCCGACGATGAGCAGCGGTAGCCGCGCGCGACCTGGATCGCCGCCGATCGCCCGGTGGAAGCTCGGCTGATTGCCGACCGGCATCAGCATGGGCGCCGTCATCACCACCGCATCGGGCCGCGCAGGGCCGGCGGTGTTGGCGAGCGCGACTCCGACCGTGAGAGCGCCGCGGCTCGTCGCCACCAGCGCCACCGGCGTCTTGATCCCGCGCATGTAGCGCACCAGTGCGCCGATATCCTGCCCGTGCGGCGCGCTGAAGCGATAGCCGTCGCGCGGATTTTTGGGCGTTCCCATGTCCGGCGCGGCGTCGGGCACCAGCGTGGCGAAGCCCGCCGCGGCGTACAGCGCCCGCGTGCGCACGAGCTGGTTGCCGCGGCCCCAGCCGATCATCCCTTGCGGCGAAATGCTCAGGATGCCGTGGCCGCCGGCGATCAGGATCACGCTGCCGACCGGATTGGCGGGCTTGGTCAGGAGCGCACGGATTTTCTGGCCGCGCGATTCGATCTCGACGACCGATTCGGTTTGCGCGAGGACCGGCGCGGCCGCGAGCACGCACGCGAGCAGGATGAGAAGCCTTCGCATCGGGGTTCTCCGCACTGACGGCCCTAAAGCTTGCTCGTTTGCGCGATCCGGTTCAAGTTCATCGGCCCGAAACGGCGCTCGCTTGGAGTTCTCGATGCCGCGTCACGTGCCTACCATCTTGTTTTGCACCCTGGCGCTTGCCGGCTGCATCACGACCGGCGACCCGGCGCCGACCGCACTTGCCACGGTCGAGCCGGTCAAGGGCCCGGCTGCTTGCGCCCAGCCGATCGGCGATTATGTGAATGTGATCGAGGCCGACGTGACCTCGGGAAACCTGAACCGTGACGTGCACCGCCGCATCACCAACGATCTCTTCGGCGTCCGTTCCCATTGCACCTCCGGCCGCGTCGGGCCGGCACTCACCGATCTCGCCGCGGTCAAGGCGCGCTACGGCTATCGCTGAGATGCTTCGCGCGCTGGCCTTGCTCGCGCTCCTGATCGTGCCGGCGGCGGCCCAGACCAATTGCGGCGCGATCGTCGAGAGCCAGCGCGTCGCCGTCGAGAACCGCTATCGCGCCGGCGGCATGGAGCCGAGCGCTTATCAGGCGGCGCGCATTCGCATCGAGGAAAGCGCCGCGGCCTGCCGCGCCGGGCAATTCGCGCCTTCGCAATTGCCGGCGCTGCCTCCGCCGGTGACCGTGAGCCCACCGTCAGCCACGCAACCCACGACGGCTGCCCAGTCGCCTACGATCCTTCCATCCCAGACCACGCCCCAGGGCCTGCAGATTCCTTCGCCCTATCGCTGAACGAACATCGCTTCGAGATAGGCCCGTGTGAAGTCCGGCATTGCCGGCGAAAGATCGTCGCGGCCGCGCACGATCACGACATCGGCGAGTTCCGGGCGCGGCGTCGTCGCCAAGTGCATTCGCACGCGCGCCACAAGCGTTTCGGCGTCCTCCGGCGCTTCCAGCGCGCGCATGAGCGCGATCCGCGCCCCGGCCAGCACCGCGTGCCAGTCGCCAGGCATGACGTCGGTCGAAATCAGCCCGGTTTCCTCAAGCAGCTCGCGGCGCACACTGCCGTCGAGATCCACGATCCCGTCGTCGCGAACATCATTCGGATCGGGCGTGCCCGAGGGGAAATAGACTTTTCCTGCATTGGCCGTGTGCTTGGCCATGCGGCCGAGCAGGAAAGCGCCGTCGGCCGCGCGCAGCGCGCCCATAGCGAAACAGTTGAACACTGAAGCATCGGGAAAGCCGGCGTCGCGCCAATGCAGGAAGCTCGCAAAGTTCGTCTCAAGATAGGCTCCGCGAAAAATCTCCTGTTCGATAGCGAAGCGATGCAGCAGAAGCACGCGGCCGTTCCAGATGCCGGGCCAGCGCTCGCGCTGCTTCTCGAAATGCGCACCGGTCGCGGCGTGGTTCGCTTCGGCCCAGGCCCAGGCGCGCGGCTCCAGGCGCAGGTCGAGCGCCTTGACCGGCACGATCTGGATCTCTCCCATCGGCGGCGTCAGCTTTCGACCGGCTCGGCGCGGAAATTGCGCGAAGGCGAGATGAACTCCTCCTGCGCCTCGACGAGCAGCATTTCTTTCGCCTTCGCCGCCTGGGTCCGCTCCAACACCCCGAACATCGACGAGGCTGCGACCTCGAGCGCGGTCGCGAGCGTTCCGGTACGCAAAAGATGGAAAAAGAACAGCGCCGCCACCGTGTCGCCGGTGCCCTGCACCGCGATATCGAGCTTCGGCATCCGCACGCGCAGGCGCTCGCCATCGCCGGACGCGTAAATGTCGAGCGCGTCGCGCGGCGTGCCGGCAACCTTGAGGCTCGTGACCAGCACAGTCTTCGGCCCTTTCGCGTGCAGCGCGTCGCAGGCTTTGGCCGCGTCGGCCATGGAGCGCACCTTGATGCCGGAAAGCGTCTCCAGCTCGAACTGGTTGGGCGTCAACACGTCGGCGGCAGCAAGCGCACGTCCGCTGAAGAACTCGGCGATGCCGCCCTGCACGTAGCTCTTGCCACTATCGCCGATCACCGGATCGCAGCAATAGAGCGCGCGCTTGTTGGCTGCCTTCACCTTGACCACCGCTTCGAGCACGACCTCGCCGATCTCCGCCGTGCCGAGATAGCCCGAGATCACCCCGTCGCAGGTCTTGAGCACGCCGCGATCAACGATCCCTTCGATCACCTCGCGGATTTGCGGCGCGCCAAACACCTCGCCGCGCCATTTCCCGTAGCCGGTGTGATTGGAGAACTGCACCGTGTTCACCGGCCAAACCTCGACGCCCAGTCGCTGCAACGGAAACACCGCGGCCGAGTTGCCGACATGACCGTAAGCGACGTGGGACTGGATCGAGAGGAGGTTCATGAGACCGGGTACGTCATCCTTCGAGGCTCGGAATGACGTAGCCTCATTAGCAGAAAAAGTCCCGTCATCAGGAGGCGCTAAAGGCCGCCGATTCCGGCGCCGCGTTTCCGCCATTGCCTCGCCTGCGGAAGCCCGATATGGCCCCCTGCCCGCCTACCTCTCGCCCTTCTGAAAACGGCACAGCGATCCCACCATGTCCCTGAGCGCCTACAGCCTGGAAATGTTCGCGTTCATCAACTCGAACGCTTATACGCAGGCGATTCTCGAATGGGTCAGGCTGCATCAGGCGTGGGCGCCGGTCATCGTAGGCCTGCTCGCCTTTGGCGAATCCCTGGCGGTCATTTCATTCTTCATTCCAGCGACGTTCATTATTCTCGGGATCGGCGGCCTGATCGGCGCCAGCGGCATCGGCTTTTGGCCGGTATGGTTCGGACTTGTGATCGGCGGAATCCTCGGCGACTGGGTTTCGTACGTCGTCGGCTATTACCTCAAGGACCGCGCGCATCACACCTGGCCGCTGTCGCGCTATCCCGATTTCACCAAACGCGCCGACGCCTTCATGCAGCACTGGGGCGCGTGGGGCGTCTTCATCGGCCGTTTCTCCGGACCGCTGCGCGCTTTCGTGCCGCTCGCGGCCGGAATCTTCGGCGTGCCGCAATTGCTGTTCCAGATTGCGAACGTGACCTCGGCGATCGTCTGGGGTTTCGCGCTGCTCGCGCCGGGCTGGGGCTTGTTCAAATATTTCAGCGGCTGGATACCCGTCTAACGAAAACGGGCGGGGAATCCCGCCCGCTGCACCCATTGTTCCGTTCGGATCAGATCGGATAATGCCGGTGCCCGGTCTGGATCGTGATCCAGCGCAGTTCCGTGAACTCATTGATCCCGGCGCGGCCGCCAAAGCGGCCGATGCCGCTCTGCTTGACGCCGCCGAACGGCATCTGCGGCTCGTCGGCCACCGTTGGCCCGTTGATGTGGCAGATGCCGCTCTCGATCCGCTCGGCCACGGCATAGGCGCGGTCGATGTTCTTGCTGAACACCGCGGCCGCAAGTCCGTACTCGGTGTCGTTGGCGGCGCGGATGGCTTCTTCGTCGTCGTTCACGCCGATCAGAACTACCACCGGCCCGAACGACTCCTCGCGATAGATGCGCATGTCCGGCGTCACCCGGTCGAGGATCGTCGGCTGGAACAGCGTCCCGCTCACCTCGCCGCCGCACACCAGCCGCGCACCGCGGCCGGTGGCGTCCTTGACCAGTTCGAGCACCCGGTTGGCCGCGCGCTCGCTCACCATCGGGCCGATCTGGGTTTCTGGCAGCGTAGGATCGCCGACCTTGAGCTTTGTGGTCCGCGCGATCAATTTGTCGAGGAAGAAACTCGCGACCGGCTTCTGCACCACGATCCGCTCGGTGGACATGCAGATCTGGCCTTGGTGCATGAAGGCGCCGAAATTCGCCGCCGCCGCCGCCTCGTCGAGATCGGCGTCGTCCAGCACCACGAGCGGCGCCTTGCCACCGAGCTCCAAGAGCACCGGCTTCAAGTACTTGGCCGCCTTTTCCGCGATGATCTTGCCGACGTGCGTGGAGCCCGTGAAGTTGATGCGCTTGACGCGGGTATCTGAAATAAGTGCGTCGACCGTGGCCGCGGCCCCCTCGCGCGAGGTGGTGAGCACGTTGATCGCGCCTGCTGGAATCCCCGCTGCCTCCAGCACTTCGCCGATGATGCGGTGCGTCTGCGGACATTCCTCGGAAGCCTTGAGCACGACGGTGTTGCCGCAGGCGAGCGGCATCGCCACCGCGCGCACGCCGAGAATCATCGGCGCGTTCCACGGCGCGATGGCTGCGATGACGCCGACCGGTTGGCGGATCGCCATCGCAATATTGCCGGGGATATCGGAAGGAATCACCTCGCCGGTGATCTGCGTGGTGCTGCAGGCCGCTTCACGCATGATGTTCGCGGCGAAGAAAGTGTTGAACATGCCCCAGCCGAAGGTGCCGCCGGTCTCCGCCGTGATGATCTTGGAGATTTCCTGCGCCCGCCCCTCAAGGAGATCGGCGGCTTTCCAGAGGATCGCGCGGCGCTTGCCCGGCGGCGTCTTCGACCATTCGCGGAAGGCGGCAGCGGCGGCGCCTACGGCCGCGGCCGCGTCGAGCGGCCCGGCATCGGGCACGCGTGCTACCAGCTCGCCGGTGAACGGATTGCGCTTCTCGTAAAACCGGCCGTCGGCGGAGCCCGCGTCGCGGCCCCCGATGCGCATGGCGACACTTTGCATCACTCAATCCTCCCTACGTCCGATTTCGCGATCGGCGCTTGTGTTTTGTCGAGCGAATTTGGCACCGCCGCCATGGCTTGTCGACCCGGCTTGGAGCATCCGCCGCCACGTGCTAGGCGCGCGCCATGGCGCAGGCGCCCGTAGCGATCACATTCGACGCCGTTTCCAAGCGCTATCCCGACGCGCGCGCGAGCGCGCTCGACCGCGTATCGCTCGAAGTCGCCGGTCGCGAGTTCCTCGCCGTGGTCGGCCCCTCGGGCTCCGGCAAGACGACGCTCCTGCGCCTCGTGAACCGTCTCGCCGATCCGAGCGAGGGCACGGTGCGCTTCGAGGGCCGGGACGTGCGCGCACTCGACGCGATCGAGCTGCGGCGCCGCATCGGCTACGTGTTTCAGGGCATCGGCCTGTTTCCGCATCTGACTGTCGCGGAGAATGTCGGGATCACGCCGAAGCTCCTGGGCTGGGAGCGCAAAAAAATCGCCGCGCGCGTGGATGAGCTGCTTTCGCTCGTGCGTCTCACGCCCGCGGACTACCGCGACCGCCTGCCTGCCGAGCTCTCCGGCGGCGAGCGCCAGCGCGTCGGCATTGCCCGCGCCATCGCAGCAAACCCACCGGTCGTCCTGATGGACGAGCCGTTCGGCGCGCTTGATCCGCTCACCCGTGACGCGCTCTCGCAGGAATATCGCCGCCTGCACGACCAGCTCGGGCTCACCAGCATCCTCATCACCCACGATATGACCGAGGCCTTGCTGCTCGCAGATCGCATCGCGGTGATGCACGAGGGCCGCGTCATCGAGGTCGACACGCCCCACGCGCTGATGACCGATGCGAAACACGCCTATGTGCATGAATTGATGCAGACCCCGCGCCGCCAGGCCGAGCGGCTCGGCGCGCTGATGACGGGGCGCCAATGAGCGGCGTCGATCCGCGCATCGCCGACGCGCTCGCACGCCTGCCTGACTATCTCGGCAACCATGTGATCGTGAGCCTCACCGCGCTCGCGCTCGGGCTCGCCATCAGCTTGCCGCTCGCGATTACAGCAACGCGCAACGCGCGGCTGCGCTGGCCGCTGCTCGCATTCTCAAGCCTCGTGCAGACCATTCCCGGGCTGGCGTTGCTCGCACTCTTTTATCCACTGCTCTTGGGCCTCTCCATGCTGACCGAGCGCACCTTCGGCACGGGATTCTCCGCGCTCGGTTTCCTGCCCTCGGTGCTGGCGCTCACGCTCTATTCGATGCTGCCGGTGCTCAGAAACACCGTGACCGGCATTACCGGCATCGATCCCGCCGTGAACGAAGCCGCGCTCGGCGTCGGCATGACCCGGCGCCAAGCGCTCTGGATGGTCGAGCTGCCCCTCGCCTTGCCCGTCATCATGGCCGGCATCCGCACCTCGGCCGTCTGGGTGATCGGCACCGCCACGCTCTCGACCCCGGTCGGGCAGACCAGCCTCGGCAACTACATATTCGCCGGGCTGCAGACGCAAAACTGGGTGTTCGTCCTGTTCGGCTGCGTCGCCGCCGCGGTGCTTGCGCTCGTGGTCGATCAGTTGCTGGCGCTGATGGAGAGCGGCGTCGGCCGCGGCAAGCGCGCGCGCGTGGCGCTCGGCGGCGTCGGGCTTCTGTTGGTCGTCGGCGCCGCGCTCGCGCCCTCCTTCGCGCGGCCGCCCGCGACCTACACGATCGGCGCAAAAACCTTCACCGAGCAATATCTGCTCGCCGCGCTGATCGAGCAGCGCCTGGACGCCGCGGGGCTCACCGCAAGCCGGCGCGAGGCGCTCGGCTCCATGATCGTGTTCAACGCGCTCGCTGCCGGCGATATCGACGCCTATGTCGATTATTCCGGCACCATCTGGGCGAACCAGATGGGACGCACCGACGCGCCCGGCCGCGAGCAGGTGCTCGACGAAGTCGGCCGCTGGCTGAGGGAAAAGCACGGCGTCGAAATGCTCGGGACGCTCGGCTTCGAGAACGCTTACGCCCTCGGCATGGCACGCAAGCGCGCGGAAGCTCTCGGCGTGCGTTCGATTTCGGACTTAACGCCGCTCGCGCCGCGGCTCACCATGGTTGGCGATCTCGAATTCTTCTCACGGCCGGAATGGGCAGCGATCCGCACTGCTTACCGGCTCGCCTTCGCGAACGAGCGCGTGCTCGCACCCGATTTCATGTACCAGGCCGCGGCCTCCGGCGAGGTCGATGTGATCTCAGCCTATACGAGCGAGGGTCGCGTTACGCAGTACGACATCCTGCTGCTCGAGGATCCAAAACAGGCGATCCCGCCCTATGACGCGATCCTCTTGCTCTCCCCCAAGCGCACCAATGACCGAGTGCTCCGCGACGCACTCGCGCCGCTCCTCGGTAAGATCGACGTCGGGCTGATGCGGGAAGCGGGACTGCGTGCGGGAGACTCGGCCAACCGGCAATCGATCGAGTCGGTCGCGCGCTGGATGTGGGACCAGATCGAAGCCCGCAAGCCGCGTTAGCGCTGCTTCGGCTGGAGTCCGAGCCGGCGCGCGATGATCCGGTCGAGCATGCGCCGCGGCAGAATCCGCGAGACGAGATACTCCAGCCGATTGGGCACGATCGCATAGCGTATGCGCGGCGACGGCGTCGTGAGCACGCGATGCACCAGCTCGCCGACCCGTTCCGGCGGCAGGCCCTTGTGGCTTATCGCAAGCATTGCCGCACGCGCTCGCTCGAGCGCGGCGAGATAAGAGGAGTTCTTGTAGGCGGCGATGTCAATGCCGCCAGTCTTGTCCCAGATCGGCGTATCGATGACGCCGGGCGCGATGATGATCACCTTGATGCCGAAGAGCATCATTTCCCGCCGCAGGCTTTCCGACAGGCCTTCGAGCGCGTGCTTGGACGCTGCATAGGGGCCGATGAACGGAAGCGCGCGCCGGCCGCCGACCGAGCTCATCATCACAATGCGGCCCGGCTCGCCTTTGAGCGACGCGTCGGCGCCGAGGAGCGGCGCAAACGCTTGCGTCACGATCACCTGGGCCGTGAGATTGACCTCGATCTGGCGGCGGAAATCATCGAGGGAAATTTCGAGAACCGGGCCAGACACGGCGATGCCCGCGTTATTCACAAGACCCGCAAGCGTCTCGCCCTTGAGCGCGGTCCGCACCTCGCGCGCGGCGGCAAGCACCGCCGCCTCGTCGGTCACGTCGAACAGGAGCGGCACGAAGTTCGCGCCGAACTCGGCCTTGAGCCGGTCCGCATCCGCGCGCTTCCGCACGCTGCCATAAACGCGGAAGCGGTTAGCCAGCAGCACCTTGGCGATGCCCCAGCCGATGCCGGTAGAGACGCCCGTTACGACGACGCTTTTCATAGCGCCTCAAGCGATCGTTCGAGTGAGCCGCTTCAATTCTTGCTCTTATCCACCAGCGCCCGCTGCTTGATCCAGGGCATCATGGCCCGCAGCTTGGCGCCGACCTCTTCGATCGGGTGCGCCGCCTGTTTGGCGCGCATGGCCTTGAACGAGGTCTGATTGACGCGATTTTCCAGCATCCAGTCGCGTGCGAAGCGGCCGGTCTGGATGTCGTCGAGCACGCGCTTCATCTCCGCCTTGGTCGCCGCGTTCACGATGCGCGGGCCGGTGACGTACTCGCCGTACTCGGCGGTGTTGGAGACCGAATAGTTCATGTTGGCGATGCCGCCTTCGTAGATCAGGTCCACGATCAGCTTCACCTCGTGCACGCACTCGAAATAGGCCATCTCCGGCGCGTAGCCGGCCTCAATCAGCGTCTCGTAGCCGGCCTTCATCAGCTCCACGAGCCCGCCGCACAGCACGGCCTGCTCGCCGAACAGATCCGTTTCGCATTCCTCGCGGAACGAGGTCTCGATGATGCCGGCCCGCCCGCCGCCGATCGCCGAGCCGTAGGAGAGGCCGAGATCGTGCGCGTTACCGGAAGCATCTTTGTGGATCGCCAAGAGGCACGGCACGCCGGCGCCGCGCGCATATTCGGAGCGCACGGTGTGGCCCGGGCCCTTGGGCGCGATCATCAGCACGTCGAGATCGGCGCGCGGTTCGATCAGGTTGAAATGCACATTGAGCCCATGCGCGAACATCAGCGCCGCGCCCTGCTTCATGTTGGCCGCGAGATGATCACGATAGATGTCGGCTTGCAGCTCGTCGGGAGTCAGCATCATCATCACGTCCGCCCACTTGGCGGCGTCGGCGACTTCCATCACCTTGAGCTTCTCGGCTTCGGCCTTTTTCACGCCTTGCGAGCCCTTGCGCAGTGCGACCGCAACTTCCTTCACGCCGGAGTCGCGCAAATTCAGCGCATGCGCGTGCCCCTGGCTGCCATAGCCGATGATCGCGACCTTCTTGCCTTTGATCAGGTTCAGGTCGGCGTCGCGGTCGTAATAAACGCGCATGGTCTTACTCCCAACTTTCTCGTCTGGCGCTGCTTCTAGGTCGCCTTGGTCACTCCGACAAGTGCCGAAATCCCGTTCATCGTTAGCGTCAAACGCGCCACCGTCGCAGCAGCTCCAGCCGATCGAGAATGACGGCCAGCGCTGAACTCGCGGTCACCACGGCGCAGCCTCGCTTTACGCCGGTTTCCCGCTGCGAGGGTGCGCTGGGAAAGTAGATCGCCAGCGGTGGCGTTTTTGCCGTGAGCAGATATTCGAGATTGAGCGTCTTGCCCGGTCCATAGCTGTCGAAGCCGTAGCCCGGATCGTCCGGCACTTGAAAATCGTCGATCAACACGACCGCATTCGCAAATTGGCCGAGCGCGATCTCCAGCTCGTCGCGCAGCGGCAGGTGCTCTTGCCAGTGCGCATCGAGGTAGAACAACGTTGGCGCCGCATGGTCGATCGGCTCTTGGGCCAGTTCTCTCAACGCTCGTACCGAGTCGTAGGCTCGCAGCTGCACGTTCTGCAGCGGGCGCAGGCGCTCCGCAGCGATCTCTATATGCACAGGATTGCTCTCGGCAGTAATGACCGGGAGATTGAACTTGGCGAAATACTGCGTGGTATTTCCGACATAGGTGCCGGTTTCTACGAACCTGACGATTCCACACAGAGGAACGAGCCGCTCCACCATCTCCCGTCGCACTTCCTGCAGATTGAAGGGCTGCGGACGCACGCGCTGCCGCAGCCGGCGGCGAAGGATTACGTTTCGGATCGGCGACGGTAATCGCTTGACGATGCTGTTGAGCAATCTGGTGAAAAAACGAGCCAGGTCGATGCGCATCGTCAGCGAGCCCGCACTCGTTTTTCCATCGGAACCGGATCGCAACCATTCTGTCTTGTTCGCGCTTGCTCACGCCGGAAGCGAGATCGCGCCCTTGGCGTCGAGCGGAAAGAACGGATTCCACGCTACTTCCCACAAATGTCCGTCCGGGTCGGCGAAATAACCCGAATAGCCGCCCCAGAATACGTCCTGTGCTTTCTTCACCAGCCAGCCGCCGGATTTCACTGCGTGCGCGATCACCGCGTCGGCTTCCGCCTTGTCGCGCACATTGTGGGCGAGCGATATGCCGGAGAATCCGGGCGCGCTGTCCGCGATGCCCGCGTCCTTCGCCAGGTCTGCGCGACCGAACAGCGCAAGCGCGATGCCTCCAAGCTGGAAGAACACGATGGCATCGCTTTTCACGTTCGCCGCGCGCCAGCCGAGCGCTTCGTAGAACTTGCGGCTTCGCGCCAAATCGCTGACGCCGAGCGTTACGATCGAAAGGCGTTGATCCACGTCACATCCCCTCCGGGCCGCGCGAGATTGCGCAGATGCCGGTACGCGACACCTCGACCAAGCCCAGCGGCTGCATCAGCACCGCGAACTGGTCGATCTTGTCGGGCTTGCCGGTGAGCTCGAACACGAAGCTCTCCGTGGTCGCGTCGATCACGCGCGCTCGGAACGCATCGGCGAGCCTAAGCGCCTCGACCCGCGCCTCGCCTTTGCCACGCACCTTCACCAGCGCCAGTTCGCGCTCGATCGCCGTATGGCCCGCGGTGAGGTCGATGACGCGGTGGACCGGGATCAGCCGCGCGAGCTGGTTCTTGATCTGCTCGATCACCATGGGGGTGCCCTGGGTGGCGATCGTGATGCGCGAGACATGTTTCTCGTGCTCGGTCTCCGACACCGTGAGCGAGTCGATATTGTAGCCGCGGCCGGAAAACAGCCCGATCACGCGCGCCAGCACGCCCGGCTCGTTGTCGACCAGGACCGACAGCGTGCGGTGCTCGACCTGCTCGATCGCCTTGGCAGCGGGATAGTGGGTAGCGCTTGCGGGTTCGGATTTGGACATG
>JAYUHJ010000235.1:0-4457 GCA_043767065.1 Hyphomicrobiales bacterium
ATCGAGCCCGAACGCATCGACCAGTATCTGCCGCTCTCGCTGGTGCGCGCGCGGCTTGCGCAGCGCTACACGATCGAGGACATCGACTACAAGACCGGCGGACCGGCGCGCTACGTGAGCGTGCGCGAGACCGGCGGAAGGCTCGGTTTCATCACGCCGCTCACCCACAATTTCTGCGAGGGCTGCAATCGCGTGCGCGTGACCTGCACCGGCACACTCTATATGTGCCTCGGCCAGGACGACGCCGCCGACCTGCGCACACCGCTGCGCGCCTCGGAGGCCGACGATCAAATGCACGCCGCGATTGGGGAAGCGATCGCGCGCAAGCCCAAGGGCCACGATTTCATCATCGACCGACGCACCAACCGCCCGGCGGTCGCGCGGCACATGAGCGTGACCGGCGGCTGAGACACGTGACTTGATTCCTGTTTGAGCATGTTCCGGGCGCCGCGAGGCGCCCGTTTCGCAAACACCGCCGGGAGACCCGACACCATGTCCCGATCGAGCGCCAATCGCCGCGGCATCATCGCGATGATCGGCTCGACCGCATTCTTCTCGGCCAACGACGCCGCAACGAAAGTCGCCGCCAAGACGATTCCCCCTACGGAGATCATGGCGATCCGCGGCGTATTCACGGTGCTATTTATTCTCCTGATCATCGCGTTCCGGCGCGAGTTCGGGCAATTGCATCAGGTCCGGCGTCCGATGGTGATGCTGCGCAGCGGCGCAGAGGCGATGGTCGGCCTGCTGCTGATCGCCTCGTTCGCGCTCATGCCGCTCGCGGACGTGACGGCGATCCTGCTCATCCAGCCGTTCCTGCTCACGATAGTGGGCGTGCTGCTGTTCAAGGAGGACGTGCGCTGGCGGCGCTGGAGCGCGGTCGCCACCGGATTCCTCGGAATGTTGCTGGTCGTGAAGCCCGGCACCAGCGCGTTCGATCCCGCGTCGATCATCGTCATCATCGGCGCATTCCTCGTGGTCGTGCGCGACGTGACGACCCGTTTTCTACATGCCGATGTGCCGACCACCGGCGTCGTGCTCGTCACCGCCGTATTCGGCGTGATCATCGGCGGCTTGGGCGCGTTCGGCGGCAATTGGACGATGCCCAATGCAGAGGCATTCGCGGCATCGGTAATCGCCGCAGCCTTCCTCGTGTTCGCCATCATTCTCGGCGTCATCGCGTTCCGCGACACCGATGTCTCGGTGGTGGCCCCGTTCCGCTATGCGCTGGTGGTGTTCGCCGTGATCTACGGCGTATTCCTGTTCGGCGAGTTTCCCGATGCGATTTCGCTCGCCGGCATCGGGCTGATTGTGGGCGCGGGCATCTACATGTTGCATCGGGAGCGTGTGCGTCATGGAAAAATGCGCGCGGCCGAAGCCCGCGCCATTGCCGCCGGCGAGCCGCCCATCTAGAACCAGCGCCGCTCGAATTCTCAACCACTTCCGGGCTTGAACGACCGCGACGTTAGGCTAAGGTGACTTGCTGCAACGCGTCAAGTAACCGGCCAACAAGAAACAGGAACGAAGGAAGTTCCGGCGATCGGATGGTCATCGGCGCTCGCCGGTTCGGGGGATAACGCGCTTGAACGCCCTGCTCAAACTGAGCCGAGCCATCGACTGGGTGAACGACCAGTTCGGCGTGTTCGCGAAGTGGCTGGTGCTGCTCGCTTGCCTGATCAGCGCGGCGAACGCAGGCAGCCGCTACATGTTCAGCATCAGTTCCAACGCTTATCTCGAGATCCAGTGGTACATGTTCGCCGGCATGGTCCTGCTCGGTGCGCCCTATACGCTCAAAGTCAACGAACACGTCCGCGTAGATCTGTTCTTCACGATGATGCCGGAACGCGTACGGCTGTGGATCGATATCCTCGGCACCATCTTCTTCCTGATGCCGATCTGCCTCGTCATGATCTATTTCACCTGGCCGTGGTTCCTCGAATCCTGGCGGATCAACGAGACGTCGACGAATGCGGGCGGCCTGATCCGCTGGCCGGTCAAGCTCGTTCTTCCCGTGGGCTTCGCCTTGATGGCGGCGCAGGGCGTGTCGGAGATCATCAAGCGGGTCGAGGCGCTGATCCACCATCATCGGCTGCAGTTCGAATACGAAACGCCGGTACAATGATCCATTTCATCACGGAGAACATGGCGCCTCTGATGTTCGGAGGTCTCGTCGTTTTCTTGCTGATCGGATATCCGGTCGCATTCTCGCTCGCTGCGGTCGGGCTGTTCTTCGGCTTTATCGGGGTCGAGCTCGGACTGATCCGCCCGGAATTCCTCGGGAACCTCACTTACCAACTCTACGGCGTCATCTCGAACGAACTTCTGCTTGCGATCCCGTTCTTCACCCTGATGGGTGCGATTCTGGAACGCTGTGGGCTTGCGGAGGATCTGCTCGACTCGATCGGACAAATGTTCGGCTCGGTGCGCGGCGGGCTTTCCTACGCGGTGATCTTCGTTGGCGCCATCCTGGGCGCAATTACCGGCACGGTCGCGGCGTCCGTCATCGCCATGGGCATGATCGCGCTGCCGGCAATGATGAAGTACGGCTACTCGATGCGCCACACGACGGGCGTGATCGCGGCTTCGGGCACGATCACCCAACTGATCCCGCCGTCATTGGTGCTCGTAGTGCTCGCCGACCAGCTCGGGCGCTCAGTCGGCGACATGTACAAGGGAGCCATCGGTCCGAGCCTCATTCAGATCGCGCTCTTTTGCATCTGGGTATTCATCCTCGGCATCTTCCGTCCGCAGGACGTGCCGGCGCTGCCACCGGAAGCGCGCACGCTCAGGGGATGGGCGCTGTTCTACAAGTGCATGCGGGGCATTGTTCCTTCGGTCGGTCTCATTTTTCTCGTGCTGGGAACAATCTTCATGGGGCTGGCGACGCCGACCGAGGCCGGCGCGCTCGGAGTCGTCGGATCGTTTGCGCTGGCCGCGTCCAATCGCACGCTCACCTGGCCGCTGGTCTACCAGGCCATGGGCACTACGATGCGCATCACCGCGTTCGTGGTGTTCATCCTGATCGGCGCCCGCACCTTCAGCCTGGTGTTCCAGGGCGTCGGCGGGAAGGAGTGGATCGAGGGGTTGCTCACGTCGCTTCCCGGCGGGCAGCTAGGCTTCCTCATTTTCGTCAATATATTTATCTTCCTGGTCGCGTTCTTTCTCGACTTCTTCGAAATCGTGTTCATCATCGTTCCGCTACTCGCGCCGGTCGCGGAGAAGCTCGGCATCGATCTGATCTGGTTCGGGGTGCTGATCTGCGCCAACGTGCAGACAAGCTTCATGCACCCGCCATTCGGCTTCGCCCTGTTCTATCTTCGCGGAATAGCACCGCCGGAGGTAAAAAGCTCCGACATCTATTGGGGTGCAATTCCATGGGTGATATTGCAGTTGATCCTCGTCGTCATCCTCATTTTCTGGCCGCAGTCGGTGACCTACTGGCTCGACAAGCCAACCGGCGTCGACCCGAGCACGGTCAAGATCGAAATCGAGATGCCCGCGGCGCTGCCGCCACCTGATTTCGGCCCGCCGCGGAACCGCTAACGCTGCTCGCCCGGCACCCTTCACCAAAAAAAACGGCCCCGGAGCCGAAGCTCCAGGGCCGGTCGTAAAACGGAACTCGCGGCTTCAGGAACGAAGCGCGCGCACCATGAAGGAGTCGTAGGTCAACTCGGCAACCTGCCACCACAGGTACTCTTCCCTGCGGAAGGCGGAGATCGAGTCGTAGAGCTTCTTGAAGTCGGCGTTGGTCTTGGAAGTCTCGTCGCAGACTTCGATCGCCGCCTTGAAGCAGGCCTCCATTACCGGCTGCGGGAACGGCCGCAGTTGCGTACCGCCTGCAACCAGTCTCCTCAGCGCGGCAGGATTTTCCGCGTCGTATTTGCCCTGCATCCAGACATTGGCGTACTCGGCGGCCGAGCGGACGATCGACTGATAGGACTTCGGCAGTGAAGCCCATTTGTCGGTGTTGCAGAAAATGTGGATCATGGTGCCGCCTTCCCACCAGCCCGGATAGTGGTAGATCTTGGCGACCTTATAGAAACCGAGCTTCTCGTCGTCGTACGGGCCGACCCACTCGGCGCCGTCGATCGTGCCCTTCTCCAGCGCCTGATAGATTTCGCCGCCGGCGATCATCTGCGGTACGCAACCGAGCTTCTGCAGCACGCGACCGGCGAAGCCGCCCATCCGGAACTTGAGGCCCTTGAGATCGTCGACGGTCTTGATCTCGTTCCTAAACCAGCCGCCCATTTGGCAGCCAGTATTGCCGGCCGGGAACGCGACGATGTTGAACTTCTTGTAGAACTCGTTCGAAAGCGTGGCGCCGTTGCCGTGGTGCCACCAAGCATTCATCTGGCGCGCATTCAGACCGAACGGAACGGCGCAGGTGAGCGCGAAGGTCGGATCTTTTCCGTACCAGTAATAGGAGGCCGTCTGGCACATTTCGACGGTGCCCGCGG
>JAYUHJ010000236.1:0-10606 GCA_043767065.1 Hyphomicrobiales bacterium
GAGCATGCGATTCATCATCGCCACGTGCGCCGGCATGACCACGCGGCCAAGGCTGTTCGAGGTGCGGGCGAAGAGAATTTTTCCGCCTGGTCCTCGCACCCGATCGATCACGTGCGGGATCACGCCGATGCCGCCATTGGCGAACGGCGCGAAGGCGGCGGTGAGTTCCAAGGGCGTCACTTCCGAAGTGCCGAGCGCCAACGAGGGAACCGGATCGAGCTTGGAGGCGATGCCGAGCCGCAGCGCGGTGGCGGCGACGTTCCTGGGGCCGACTTCCTGCGCGAGCCGTACTGCCACCGTGTTCAGCGAATGCGCCAGCGCGGTCGTGAGCGCCACCGGGCCATAATATTCACGCGTGAAATTCTCCGGCCGCCAGCCGCGCACGTCGACCGGCGCGTCCTCGCGCACGCTCTCCGGCGTCAGCCCGCGCTCGAGCGCGGTGAGATAAACGAACGGCTTGAAGGCCGAGCCGGGCTGGCGATGCGCGGCGATGGCGCGATTGAACTGGCTCTCAGCGTAGGCGCGGCCGCCGACGAGCGCGCGCACGCGGCCATCCGGATCGATGGCGACGAGCGCGCCTTGCGTGACGCCATAGCGATCGCCTTGCTTCGCGAGTTCTTCCGAGAGCGCCTTTTCGGCCGCGAGCTGGAGCGCCGGATCGATCGTGGTCTGCACGGTGACATCGCTCTCGAGCGGGCCGATATAGTCGTCGAGCGCATCCATCACCCAGTCGGCGACATAGCCGGTCGATCCCGGGCCGTCGTTCCGCACGATCACGGGCTGGCGGCCACGCGCGGTGCGCGCCATGGCGTCGGAGATGAATTTCACGTCGACCAGCGCGGCCAGCACGAGCTCGGCGCGCTCGCGCGCGGCGGCGAGATTGCGCGTGGGCGCGAGGCGCGAGGGCGACTTGACGAGGCCCGCGAGCATCGCGGCTTCCGCGAGCGTGACGACGCGTGCGGACTTGCCAAAATAGCGTTGCGCAGCCGGCTCGACGCCATAGGCGCCCGCGCCGAAATACACGCGATTGAGATAGAGCTCGAGAATCTGGTCCTTCGAATAGGCGCGCTCGAGCCACAGCGCGAGGATCAGCTCCTGCACCTTGCGCGCGACCGTGCGCTCCTGCGTCAAAAACAAGTTCTTGGCGAGCTGCTGCGTCAGCGTCGAGCCGCCTTCGCGCACCGAGCGCGAAACGAGGTTCACATAGAGCGCGCGCGCGAGCCCAAACGGATCGAGACCGAAGTGATAGTAAAAGCGGCGGTCCTCGATGGCGATGACGGCCTGCGGCAGATAGGGCGGAAGCGCGCGCAGCGGAACGGCAACTCCGCCCATGTCGCCGCGGGTCGCGATCACCTTGCCGTCGATGCCGAGGATGGTGACGGTCGGCGGCCGCATCGGCACTACCAGCGTGGCAAGTGGCGGCAGGCGCGAGCCTTGATAGCCGACGAAGCCGATAAGCCCGAGCCCGGCCCAGAGCGCGAGCACGAAGCACCAATAGAGCAGCCGGCGAAGCTTGCCGCGGCGGGGCTTCTTGCCGCGCGGCGATTTCTTCGGTGCGGTGTGGGGCGCCGGCGCGACGCGCGCGGCGCCGTTGCCGCTGCCGCCGATGCGGTCGCGCGCGTTCAGGCCGAATGCGAACAACGTGCCGAAAGTGCCGAGCGCGGGCTCGCGGCGGGCCTTGCGCTTTCTGAAAAACATTGCCGTTCCCGGTCCGGCTCCCAGCGCCGGCGCGCCCCAAACCCGTTGGGTTAAGGGACCCTAAAAGCGGCGATTTAAGGGGCGGTTAAGTGGGGCGGCCGGGCCCCGAGCCCGGCCGCGACGCATCTCATATTAAGCGCCGGTTAAGCGCCGGAGACGGCGAAGGTTGCCGAGCCGAACCCAGTTCGCATCGTCAGGACGTTTCACGAGCCAGTAGCTCCAACCGTCAAGGCTGGGGTTCCTTCCATCGCGTGTGCGGGCAGTTCCGCTCGCAGCGCCCGATGGCGAGTCGAACGACTTGCCCTCGACCACCCACTTTCCGTCGATGATCTGACCTTCATGTGTGCGGCCGTTGTAGGTCATTTGGAGAAGCGTTCCGTGCGGCAGCGTCGCGTTTTCGCCGCTCCATGCGCGCTGGCCAGGCGTAGCGGGCACGGGCGGAACCACGGGTGCGGGGGGGAGTTTCAGCAGCCGCCGCAGCACTTCGTTCTCCTTCTCGGCGAAGCTTCTTCGCTCAGCCTCGATCGCCTTGTGTACGTCGAAGTCGATCTCGATCGACCTGAAGCCGGACATCGCGACCTCCTTGGGGTCTTGGTGGATACTCATGTACGTTTCTCCTGTACAGCCTGAGTATGGTGTTCATGAATTTCATATATGAAATCACTGAGGAGCCGTCAAGGCCCCGATTATCCGTTCCGTATGCCTTTGATTCTATTGTCTTATTTTCTGGCTTCACGGGCTCTCTAGGCGCTTGCCGAGACTCGCCCGGATAATCAGCTCGAAGACCTCTGCGGGCGAAGCGGAGTTTTAGCGCGCGGCGACCACCGGCCGGCCCGACTTCGAACGCGGCGCCTCTTCTTCCTTGCGCTCGAAGATCGCCAGCAGCGCCCGGCGGATCGTGGCCTGGCGCGGCATCGAGGTGATCTTAGCGCCCAGCAGATCGGTGACATAGAAGACATCGACCGCGCGCTCGCCGAAGGTCGCGACATGCGCCGAGGCGATGTTGAGGTTGAGCCGCGAAATCGCGTGGGTGAGATCGTGCAACAGCCCGGGCCGGTCGAGCCCCGAGACCTCGAGCACGGTGTGGCGGTTCGACCAGACATTGTTGATGTTGACCTCGGGCTCGATCGAGAACGCGCTGTGGCGCGGCTTGGCGCGTCGGGCGACCGCGTCGGGCGAGCGCCGCTCGCCCTTCAGTGCCTGCTCGATGCTTTCGGCGATGCGCCGAGCGCGGCGCTCTTCATCCTCGTCGAGCTCGAATTCGCGAGAGATCGAGATCGAATCGAGCGCCAGCCCGTCATTGGTGGTGAAAATCTGCGCGTCGACGATGTTGGCGCCGGCGGCGGCGCAGGCCCCGGCGATGATGGAAAGCAGCCGCGGATGGTCGGGTGCCAGGATCGTAAGTTCCGTCACGCCGCGTGTGGCGTCGATCTTGGCAACGGTGGCGAGCCGACGGCCTTCGGCCTCGGCTTGGCGCAGGAACTCGGCGTGCGCGAGTTTGCGTTCCAGGTCCACCTTCAACCAGTAAGGCGGATAGTGGCGGGCGACATAGCGCTCAACCTCGGCGGGCTCCCAGCCGGAAAGCGTCGCCTTGAACTCGCTCTGCGCGAACTCGACGCGGCGGACGCGGTTCACCTCCGAGAAACCGCCTGTCAGCGTCGGCTCGGTCTCGTAATAAAGATTGCGCAAAAGCTGCGCCTTCCAGCCGTTCCAGACGCCGGGGCCGACCGCACGGATGTCGGCGGTCGTCAGGATCAGCAGGAGCTTCATGCGCTCCAGATTCTGCACCACCGCAGCGAAGTCCTCGATGGTCTTGCGGTCGGCTAGATCGCGCGACTGGGCGACGGTGGACATGACGAGATGCTGCTCGACCAGCCAGGAGACGGTTTCGGTCTCGGCCACGCTGAGGCCGAGGCGCGGGCAGAAGCGCCGCGCGATCTTGGCGCCCGCGATCGAATGATCCTCAAGCCGGCCTTTGGCGATGTCGTGCAGGAACAGCGCGACATAGAGCAGATCGCGGTTCATGATTCCGGCCATCAGCTCGTTGGCCAACCCGTATTCCAGGTTGGTACCGCGCTCGATCTCCGACAGCACGCCGATGCAGCGGATCAGGTGCTCGTCGACCGTATAGTGGTGATAGAGGTTGAACTGCATCATTGCGACGACGCGGCCAAACTCGGGCACGAAATGGCCCAAGACGCCGGCTTCGTTCATCTTGCGCAGCGCCTGTTCGGGGGCGTTTTTCGAGGTGAGAATCTCGCGAAACAGCCGGTTTGCGGTCTCGTCAGCGCGCAGATCCGCGTCGATCAGCTTCAGCGAGCGGCGCACCACGCGGAGCGCGTCGGGCTTGAAGTCGAGGTCATGACGTTCTGCCAGGTGGAACATGCGGATCAGGTTCACCGGATCGCGCGCGAACGCCTCGCGGTCGGAAATATTGATGCGGTCGTTATCGACGACGAAATCGGGATAGTCCTTCATCGGCCGGCGCTTGGGGCGCACCAGGCGGGCGACCATGCGGGTCAGGCCTTGGGCCGGTTTGACGTGGCGCTCCTCCAATTCGGCGCAGACGATGGCGGTGAGATCGCCGACGTCCTTGGCGACGAGGAAGTAATGCTTCATGAAGCGCTCGACGTCCTGCTGGCCCGGATGCTCGGTGTAGCCGAGCCGGATCGCCATATCGCGCTGCACTTCGAAGGAGAGCCGCTCCTCGGCGCGGCCGGCGAGGAAATGCAGATGGCAGCGCACCGCCCAGAGAAATTCCTCGCAGCGGCGGAACAGCGACAGCTCCGCGCGCGAGTAGACGCCCTTCTCCACCAGCTGGTCGGCGGTTTTCACGCGATAGACGTATTTGGCGATCCAGAACAACGTATGCAGATCGCGCAACCCGCCCTTGCCGTCCTTGACGTTCGGCTCGACCAGATAGCGCGACTGGCCGGCGCGGCGGTGCCGCTCGGCGCGCTCAGCGAGCTTGGCGGCGACGAACTCGGGCGCGGTGCCCTGCACGATTTCCTTGTCGAAGCGACGATCGAACTCCTCGAACAACGCGCGATCGCCAAACAGATGGCGCGCTTCGAGCAGCGAGGTGCGGATCGTCATGTCGGCGCGGGCCTGGCGGAGGCACTCGTCGATCGAGCGTGTCGCATGGCCGACTTTGAGGCCCATGTCCCAGAGCGCATAGAGCACGGACTCAGCGACGCTCTCGCCCCAGGCGGTCTGCTTGTAGGGCAGCAGGAACAGCAGATCGATATCGGAGCCGGGCGCCAGCATGCCGCGGCCGTAGCCGCCGATGGCGACGATCGCCATGCGCTCGCTCGACGAAGGATTGGCGGAACTATAGACGCCGGTCGCGACCTCGAAGGCGAGGCCGACGATGCCGTCCATCAGCCGCGACAGCCGCTCGGCGCAGGCGCGGCCGGAACGGTCGGCGACGAGCAACTTCTCGGCCGCCGCGCGGCCCTCCAGATAGGCGCGCTTCAGCTGCGCGGCGACCGCGGCGCGCAACTCCTGCTCGTTGTTGGCATGCTTCTGCGCCAGCGCCACAAGCCGCGCACGCGTCGCAGTGAGATCGATGATTTCGGCGGGGGCGGCTTCGGGCCGGCGCCGGCGGCTGGTCTCGAGCATCGGATCCGTGCGGCCTCTTCTGGCGCGGCATAACCGATCGGTGGGGTCGAGTCACCGCCGGGGCATTGTGCGCAAATTTTCCGCTGCCGCCTGAGTAGCACGGCAACGCCTTGGTATGACTAGGTTTGAGCTATTTATACTGTATTTATATGTATAACATTGATATTGACATCGTATGTCTGGATGTTTGATGAATTGTACGGATTATTTCGGCTTAAAGCCCTCAGCAGGAGCACTCCCATGATCTCCGCGTTTCGTCTCATCGCTGCCGCGGCCGTTGCCGCGATCTTCGCGGCGCTTCCGGTGCGCGCCGCGCCGCTCAACGAGCTGCGTCTCGACTGGGCGACCTATAACCCGGTCTCCATCGTCATCCGCACCCAAGGCTTGCTCGAAAAGGAATTCGAGAAGGACGGCACCAAGATCGTCTGGGTGCAGGCGCTCGGCTCCAACAAGGCGCTCGAGTTTCTCAATGCCTCCTCGATCGATTTCGGCTCCACCGCCGGATCGGCCGCGCTGGTCGCACGCATCAACGGCAATCCGATCAAGTCGATCTATGTCTATTCGCGGCCCGAATGGACCGCATTGGTGACGCGGAAAGACAAAGGCATCACCAAGGTTTCCGATCTCAAGGGCAAATCGGTCGCCGTCACGCGCGGCACCGACCCGCACATCTTCCTGGTGCGCGCGATCGCGGACGCCGGTTTGACCGACAAGGACGTGCGTTTCGTTCTGCTGCAGCATGCCGATGGCCGTCTCGCGCTCACGCGCGGCGACGTCGATGCCTGGGCCGGTCTTGACCCGATGATGGCCGCAGCCGAGATCGAAGACGGCGCCGTGCTGTTCTTCAGGAAGCCCGAAGCGAACACCTGGGGCATCCTCAATGTGCGCGAAGCCTTCGCCAAGGAAAACCCGGAAGTGGTGACCCGCGTGCTCAAGGTCTATGAGCGGGCGCGCGCCTGGGCGCTGAAAAACCCGGACGCGCTGACCAAGTTGCTCGCGGAAGCCGCGAAGATTCCTTCGAGCGTCGCGGCCAAGCAGCTTTCCGAGCGCACGGAGCTTACGCACAGCGCCATCGGCAAGCCGCAATACGATTCGATCCTGGCGGCGGGCCTGGCGTTGCAACAGGCCGGCGTGCTCCCGGCAAGCGTGGACGTGAAGAAGGCGGTCGACGAGCTCATCGATCCCCGCTTCAACGCGACGCTCTCGAACTGAATGGAGCCGGCTGGCAGAGCCGGAATTATGACCGCGATCGAGCAACCGCAGGTCGCCGGCGAGCAATTGCCGGCGGCCGCAGCGCGTCCGCGAGTGAACCGGCGCATCGGGGCCCGCTTCCTGCTCGGGCTCGCGCTGCCGATTGCGCTCGCGCTCGGCTGGGAGATCGCGGTGCGAACCGGCTTCGCCGAAGGCCGGCTGATGCCGCCGCCGAGCCGCATCTTCAATACGCTCTATGAACTCGCGATCACCGGCGAGCTGTTTCGCCACATTTTCGCGACCACGTGGCGCGTGTTCGTCGGCTTCGCGCTCGGCGTGATCGGGGGCACGCTGGTCGGCGCGCTCGCCGGGGCATCGCGGCTCTCCAAGGATCTGCTTGACCCGACGCTGCAGGGCCTGCGCTCGGTGCCGTCGATCGCGTGGGTGCCGCTCTTTATCCTTTGGCTCGGCATCTTCGAGCAGTCGAAGCTCGCGCTGATCGCGGCCGGCTGCTTCTTTCCGGTCTATCTAGGGGTCTTGGGTGCGATCCTCTCGGTGGACCGCAAAGTCGTCGAAGTCGGCCGCATTTTCCGCC
This sequence comes from Hyphomicrobiales bacterium, assembly GCA_043767065.1. GTDB lineage: Bacteria > Pseudomonadota > Alphaproteobacteria > Rhizobiales > Xanthobacteraceae > JAHFPN01. The sequence continues at coordinate 7,106 of JAYUHJ010000236.1, forward strand.
TGTCCGACATCGCGCTGGTGCGGCGGATTCTTCTGCCGGCGATCCTGCCCGCCTACGTCGTGAGCCTGCGCTCGGGCCTGGGGCTCGGCTGGATGTTCGTGGTCGCGGCCGAGTTCATGGGCGCCTCCGAGGGGCTCGGCTATCTCCTGATCGACGGCCAGCAGCTCGGCAAGCCCGCGCAGATTCTGGCGGCGATCTTCACTTTCGCGGTGCTCGGTAAGATCACCGACGGATTGCTCGCCGCCGCTGCGACGCCCTTGCTCACCTGGCAAGACGCCTTCGCGCCGAAACGTTGACCATGCTGACCGTCGAATCCATCGACAAGACCTACCCGAACGGCGTCCACGCGCTGGACCGCTTCTCGCTCGACATCGCGCAAGGCGAGATCGTCGCCATCGTCGGCGGCTCGGGTTGCGGCAAGAGCACGTTGTTGCGGCTCGCCGCCGGGCTCGACCAGCCGAGCCACGGCCGTATCCGCATCGACGGCGTGACCATCACATCACCGCGGCCCGAGGTCGGCTTGATCTTTCAAGAGCCGCGGCTGCTGCCTTGGCTCACGGTGGCCGAGAACGTCTGCTTCGGCTTGTTCGACCGGCCGCGTGCGGAGCGTCTGAAACTCTGCGCCGAGGTGTTGCAGCGTGTCGGACTTTCGGATTACGCCAGTTCCTGGCCGCGCGAGCTTTCCGGCGGCCAGGCACAGCGCGTCGCAATCGGGCGCGCGCTCGCGCCTCGGCCTAAGGTGCTGCTGCTGGACGAGCCGTTCTCCGCGCTCGACGCCTTCACGCGCGCGAGCCTGCATGAGCATCTGCTCGATCTGTGGTCGGCGCTCCGCCTCACTCTCGTCCTCGTCACGCACGACGTCGAGGAAGCGGCCTTCCTCGCGGATCGCGTGATCGTGATGAAGCCGCGCCCCGGCCGCGTTGCCGCCGAATTCGAGATTTCCAATACGCGACCGCGCGACCGCTACGGCGAGAAAGTCGAGGCCGACAAGCGGCGGATTCTTTCAGCGCTCGGCAGGAGTTTTCGTACTCGCGCTGCCGGCGAGGAACTGGCGCCGGCCGCCGCGATCTGACATAGAACGCCCTCACTTTTTCAAGGAGATCGTCATGGATGCGACCGAACTGCGCGCGCTGCAGGCGCCCCTGAAGGATCGCTACAAGAAAGAGCCGAATGCGGCGCTGGTTACGCTCAAGGCCAAGGGCGTGCTCAACGAGGGCCTCACCTGCAAGGTCGAGACCGGCCGCGCCATCGCGATCGCCGGGCTGCATCCGGCGACCGGCGGCTCGGGCCATGAGCTTTGCTCCGGCGACATGTTGCTTGAGGCGCTTGTTGCGTGTGCCGGCGTCACGCTGAATTCGGTGGCGACCGCTTTCGGGATCGAGATCCGCTCGGGCCAGATCGAAGCCGAGGGCGACATCGATTTTCGCGGCACGCTCGGCGTCGATCGCGAGGCCGCCGTCGGCTTCGAGCGCATCGGTGTCACCTTCAATATCGACACCGACGCCACCCAGGAGCAGCTCGACAAGCTCTTGGCCGTCACCGAGCGCTATTGCGTGGTGCTGCAGACGATCCGGAAAGGCGTGCCGGTCGCCGAAGCAAAAATCGTCCGCAAGCGCTGAATTGCCAATCGCCTACCAATGAAATCAATGACTTAAGTATCTTAAATGTTAAAGATAGTATCTTTATCATTTTAAGCTTGCCTGCTAGGTTCCCGGCTCCTCAGCGGGAAGCCGCCCATGTCCTGGCGTCCAGTGGTCATCGAATTCGGCATCGACGAGCGGCCAACGCTGCCCGGCCGCGGCAGCTCGCTTTCCAACCAGATCATCGCCGAAGTGCGCGAGGCGCTGTTCGAAAAGCGCCTCAAGCCCGGCGACTTCCTCGACACCGAAGAGAAACTTGCCGCCCGTTACGGCGTGAGCCGCATCGTGGCGCGCGACGCGCTGCGCACGCTGGAGGCGCTCGGCGTTGTCGAGATCCGCATGGGCGCCAAGGGCGGCGCGCGCATCGCGCATGGCAATCCGCGCCTGTTCGCCGAGGCGCTCGCGGTGCAGCTGGAGCTTACCGGCGTCGAGGTGCACGAAATCATGGACGCGCAGCGCGGCATCGAATGCATCGCGGCGGAGCTTGCGGCCGAAAACGCCACCGCCCAGGACATCGCGAAATTGCGCGCGTTGCTTGAAGACGCCGAGCGCAAGATCGACGACGCCGATGCCCTCACCCGCTCGAGCCGCGATTTTCACCTGGCGATCGCCGAGGCCTCGCACAACCGCGTGCTGGTGGCCGAGCTGATCTCGCTGCAGCACGTCTCGTGGCCGACGCGGAACCGGACGCTCACCCCTCCGGTCGCTCGCCACATCGTCGACGTGCACCGGGAGCTGGTGGACCTGATCGAGGCGCGCGACGCCGCCGCGGCGCGACGCCTGATGGACGACCACGTGAAGATGATCCGCACTCGGCGCGTCACCGAGCACGCCAAGGGAAAATCGAACGAGCCGACTTGTTGCTGATTCAAAACGAAAGAACTGGAGGAAGCCATGGCCAAATTCGTCATCGAACCGCACTTCCGGCTGCAGGAATGGGTGGCCGAGGAGAAGGACTATTTCCGCAAAGAAGGCCTCGACTACGAGTTCCGCGAGATGGTGCGCAAGACCGACGGCAAGGTTCACGATAAGGGCGCCAAGGTCGGCGCCTTCCAGGCGATCGAGCAAGGCAAGCCGTCGAACGTCACCTGCGCCTGCCACTGGACCGTCAACGTCGCCGCCTCCAAGGGCCACACCAAGATGTACGGCGACGTCTATTCGGTGTCGCCCTCGGGCGTGTTCGTGCCGTTGGGCTCGCCGGTGCAGACGCCGGCCGACCTCGCCGGAGTTCCGGTCTCGGTCGGCTTCCAGTCGGGCAGCCACTACTCGACCATCCAGGCGCTGGAGCAGTACCTCAGGCCGGAGGAGATCAACCTGTCCTTCGCCGACGGCATTCTCTTTGGCCGCCTGCAGAAGCTGGTGGACCGCGAGGTGCCCGCGGCGGCGCTCTTCAACGGCCCCTACTATTTCGCCGAGCAGCTCGGCTTTCGCAAGGTCATCGACACCACCTTCATGATCACCACCATGCTCTCGGGCAGCCTCGATCCGGAAGACGTGCGCAAGTACATGAGGGCCCTTCGGAGAGCCCAGCGTGACATCGACCTGCGCCCCGAGAAGTACACACACTACTACCGCAAGGAGTTCCCGGCGCGCTTCCTCGAGCAGATGGACACGCGCCGCTGGGGCCCGGGCGAGCGCATTGTGTTCGAGCCCTACACGCGCGAGTCCTTCGAGGATTCGCAGCGCTGGATCGCCGAGCACGGCATCTTCGAGGATGGCAAGGTCGGCTCGGGCCGCTACGACGAATCCACCGTGTCCCTTTCGGCATGAAACCCGTCACATGAAACCCATCTACAGTCCCGCGGTCGCGCTCGAATTCTTCAAGTCCGCCGGCAAGCCCGAGAAGGTCGCGGCCGGCAAG
>JAYUHJ010000237.1:0-10605 GCA_043767065.1 Hyphomicrobiales bacterium
GCGCGGAACTGGCCCGTCTCGATCACGCGGCAGAAGAAGCGGGACTAGCGCTGGTCTGCGCGTATCAATCGGCCGAGGAACTCCACCGCGCCCTGATCGGCAAGTACCTGAACTTGCGCGCGCGCAGAAGCGCGCTGACCCACGGGCTGCCGCTCGTAGTGCTGATCGGAATCTTCCTGCTCGTTTAGCCGCCGCTTTCGCGACGATATGCGTCGGTCTGCATCGAGAGCGCGGCTCGGACGGTATCGAGCAGCTCCCGATCGTGGGTCTTGCCGCGCGGCCCGAGCCGGCCTTCGATCGCAAGCGTCGCCATTCCGTGCACTACCGCCCAGGCGCGCAACAGCGTCGGATGTTGCCCGGTTTCGGGTGGCGCAAGCTGAGTTTCGTGACCCCGCACCGCGACGAGCCGGCCACTGAGTACTTCGAACGCCGCCTTTCCAGCGACACGGAAAGCATCGTCGGTGCGATCGAGGCGATCGCTGTGGAACATCAGCCGAAACAGAGCAGGGTGCGTGAGGGCGAAGCGCACATAGGCGACGCCGATCGCGACCAGCGCGGTCCCGCGATCCTTCTCCTGCTCGGCGGCTTCGCGCATGGCCTGGGTGAGCCGCTCATAACCCGACGTGGCGACGGCGGTGAGCAATCCGTTGGCGTCGCCGAAGTGATGCGCCGGCGCGGCGTGGGAGACGCCGGCGCGGCGCGCGCATTCGCGCAGCGTAAATCCGTCGAGCCCGCGCTCGGCCAGAATGGCCTCGGCGGCGGCGATCAGCGCGGCGGCGAGGTCGCCGTGATGATAGGGCGGCGTGCGCGTCTTGCGCTTCGGTTTCGGCATGGCACCCGTGCGGTTACGCGCGACCGTTTACAGTGTCAAGATTAATCTTGACAATAGAAAGATAGCGTCACAGGATGCTTACGGGTCCGAGAATCGCAAACGGAGGGTTTCATGACCGCTGCACAGGCCTTTGGCATCGCCAATCCGTTCGCCTTGCTCGGATGGATCGTGCTTATCGCGGCCATCCTGCTGGGCCGCCCGTTCTGGCGCGACACCGTGGCCGGGCTGCTGTGGCCGCTGGTGCTTTCGGTCGGATATGTGACCGCGCTCTCGATCGGGTTCGCCTCGGGCGGCAGCGGCGGCAGCTTTTCTACTTTGGCCGGGGTGCGCCAGCTCTTCACCTCGGATTGGGCGCTGCTCGCCGGCTGGGTGCACTATCTCGCGTTCGATCTCTTCGTCGGCGCCTGGATCGCGGCGGAGACCGACCGGCGCGGGCTCACGCGGCTTATTCTGATCCCGGTGCTGCCGCTGACATTCTTGTTCGGACCGGCCGGCTTGCTTCTGTTCTGCGTCCTTCGTTACGTCGTCCCGGCGGGGAAGGCGTCATGAGCATGGCGCAAGAAACGCTACGCGGTCCGTCCGGGCTGTTCGAAGAGTGGCGGCGGCGCGAGCCGACGCTCGCCGCTTTTGCGCTCTTGATGATGGCGTCAATGGTGCCGACGCTGATCGCGATGGCGATCGACGCGCGCACCTTCAACGGCATCAATGTCTGGATCAAGCCGTTCAAGTTCGAGTCTTCGCTCGCGATTTTCTACGCGACGCTCGCCTGGTTCTGGGGCTATCTCGATGCAGAAGTTCGCGCGCGGAAAAGTGTGCGCCTGGCTGTTCTCCTCATCTGCGGCACCGGACTGTTCGAGGTCGGCTACATCGCCTTCCGCGCGGCGCTGGCCGAAGGTTCACATTTCAATACTTCGACGCCGCTCGCGGCCGTCCTCTATCCGCTGATGGGGGTCGGAATCTTGGTTCAGGTCTCGTTGGCGGCCTGGGCCGGTAAGTTGATTTTGCGCTCGCGCGAAGGCGGCATCTCGCTCACCTTGCGCTTCTCGATCGGCATGGGGCTCATCGCCGGTACCATTCTCGGCGGCGTTACCGGCGCCTACATGAGCGCGCAGACCGGCCACTGGGTCGGCGGCGTCGCAAACGACGCCAGCGGCGTGTTTTTCTTCGGCTGGTCGAAAACCGGCGGCGACCTGCGCGTTGCGCATTTTGTCGGCCTGCATGCGATGCAGGGGATGCCGGTCATCGGCTATTTCGTCCGAAACGTGACGGCGGGGCGGACGGTCGTGTGGGTTTCGCTCGCGGTGTGGACTTTGGTCACGGCCGCCTTGTTTCTCCAGGCGCTTGGCGGAAGGCCATTCTTGCCGCTCTAAAACGAAACGGGGCGCCCGAAGGCGCCCCGCTCGTATTCGGCCCGGGCGAAATCAGCCCGAGTAATACATGTCGTACTCGACCGGATGCGGAGTGTGCTCGAAGCGGATCACCTCGGTCATCTTCAGGTCGATGTAGCTGTCGATGAAGTCGTCGTCGAACACGCCGCCCTTTTTCAGGAACTCGCGGTCCTTGTCGAGACACCCGAGCGCTTCGCGCAGGCTCCCGCACACGGTCGGGATGCGCTTCAGCTCCTGCGGCGGCAGGTCGTAGAGATCCTTGTCCATCGCCGAACCCGGATCGAGCTTGTTCTGAATGCCGTCGAGGCCGGCCATCAACATTGCCGCGAAGCCGAGATAGGGATTGCACAGCGGATCGGGGAAACGCACCTCGACGCGCTTACCTTTCGGCGAGTTCGCCAGCGGGATGCGGCACGAGGCCGAGCGGTTGCGCACCGAATAAGCCAACAGCACCGGCGCCTCGTAGCCCGGCACCAGACGCTTGTAGGAATTGGTGGCCGGGTTGGTGAAGGCGTTGATCGCCTTGGCGTGCTTGATGATGCCGGCAATGTAGTGGAGGCAGCTGTCCGAAAGGTCGGCGTACTTGTTGCCGGCGAAGGTCGGCTTGTCGCCTTTCCAGATCGACTGGTGGCAATGCATGCCCGAGCCGTTGTCGCCGTAGATCGGCTTCGGCATGAAGGTTGCCGTCTTGCCGTAGATGTTGGCGACCTGATGGATGCAGTACTTGTAGATCTGCATCCGGTCGGCCATCTGCACGAGCGGCGAGAATTTCAGACCGAGTTCGTGCTGGGCTGCGGCCACTTCGTGGTGGTGCTTCTCTACGGCGCAGCCCATCTTGGCCATGGCGCCGAGCATTTCGGAGCGGATGTCCTGGCAGGAGTCCTGCGGCGGCACCGGGAAATAACCGCCCTTGGTACGCATCCGGTGGCCGAGATTGCCGCCCTCGTAATCAGTATCGGTGTTGGTCGGCAACTCGATCGAGTCGAGCTTGAAGCCGGTGTTGTAGGGGGATGACGAGAACTTTACGTCGTCGAAGATGAAGAACTCGGCCTCGGGGCCGAAATAGGCCATGTCGCCGGCGCCGGTCGACTTGAGGTGAGCGATCGCCTTCTTGGCGATGCCGCGCGGATCGCGGTTGTAGGGCTCGCCGGTCATGGGCTCGAGGACGTCGCAGATGATCGAGAGCGTCGTCTCGGCGAAGAACGGATCGAGCGTCGCGGTCTCCGGGTCCGGCATCAGGTTCATGTCGGATTCATGAATCGGCTTCCACCCGGCGATCGACGAGCCGTCGAACATGACGCCTTCTGCGAAAGCCTCTTCGCCGAACAATCCGATGTCGAAGGTGACATGCTGCCACTTGCCGCGCGGATCGGTGAAGCGGGCATCGACGTACTTCACGTCCTTGTCCTTCATGAATTTGAGGACGTCCTTGGCATTCTTCATGGGTGGTACCTTTCTAGTTCGCCCCTCTGGCCAGAGGTGTTGGAAAGCGAGTGCGGTTAGATGGCGTCGTTTCCGGATTCGCCGGTGCGGATGCGGACCGCCTCTTCGATATTGGACACGAAAATCTTGCCGTCGCCGATGCGGCCGGTTTGCGCAGAGCGGCGGATCGCCTCGACGGCCTTTTCCACCATGTCGTCGGCGAGCACGACCTCGATCTTCACCTTGGGCAGGAAATCCACGACGTATTCGGCGCCGCGATAGAGCTCGGTGTGGCCCTTCTGGCGGCCGAACCCCTTGGCCTCGGTGACGGTGATGCCCTGCAGGCCAGCCTCCTGCAGCGCCTCCTTCACCTCGTCGAGCTTGAACGGTTTAATGATCGCCTCGACCTTTTTCATCGTGTCTTTGCTCCTGGTAGGCCCGCCGTTACCTGCCCGCGCCGCACGAGCGGTAGCAGGTCCCGTGCCAGCCGCGCGGAAACGAGATAACGGAGCGAATTCAATGCTTTATAAGAAGGGTAGGGGTCGGCCGACGCCCCCCGTCCGGCCCCATGCCCAGCGTTTGTGCATGCTGGCGCGCAAAGAAGCAAGGCAGCCCTTAGTCCGGCGGAAAGGGTGTGAATAGGCGGCCGGGACGCGGTGGGATGGGCGCGCTATGAACACATGCCCATGCATCATGAACTCGTCACCCCCGCGGAAATGACCGAGGCCGACCGGCGCGCGGTCGCGTCCGGGACGCCTTCGATCGAACTCATGGAGCGAGCGGGACGGGCGGTCGCCGACGCGGTCGCCGCGCGCCTGCCGCTCGGGGCCGAGGTCGTGGTCGCTTGCGGGCCCGGCAACAATGGCGGCGACGGCTTCGTCGCGGCGCGCTGCCTGCGCGAGCGGGGCATCCCGGTGCGGCCGCTCCTGCTCGGCGAGCGCGCGGCGCTGAAAGGCGACGCGGCGGAAGCGGCAAGGCGATGGGGCGAGACCGTCGAGCCGTTCTCCGCGGACGCGCTGAAAGACGCGCGCGCGATTGTCGATGCGCTGTTCGGCGGCGGGCTAACGCGCGATCTCAAGGGCCCGGCGCGGGCGGCGGTCGAGGCGATCAATCGATCCGGCGCCACCGTGATCGCAGTCGATCTTCCAAGCGGTATCGACGGAGCGAACGGCAAGGTGCGCGGCGTGGCGGTGAACGCGAAGGAGACGGTGACGTTCTGCCGGCGCAAGATCGGCATGGCGCTCGTGCCCGGCCGCCTTCATGCCGGGCGCGTGCATGTGGCCGATATCGGGATTTCCGCAGCCACGCTCACCGAAGTCGGAGTCAAGGCTTATGCGAACGAGCCGGACCTGTGGCGCGGAGCCTATCCGCTGCCGCGGTCCGATGGTCACAAATATCACCGCGGGCATGCGGTCGTGGTCAGTGGGCCGATACACGCGACCGGTGCCGCGCGATTGGCAGCCCGGGCGGCTCTCCGGACGGGGGCGGGGCTGGTGACCGTCGCCGCACCCCGCGCGGCCGTGCCGGTGCTCGCCGCGAGCTTGACCGCGGTGATGGTGTGGCAGGCCGATGGTGCCAGGGGTCTAGCCAAGTTGCTCGCCGACGAGCGCCTGAACGTCGTCCTGCTCGGGCCCGGCCAAGGTGTCAGCAAGTCCACGCGTGACGCGGTGGCCGCCGCGGCCAAGGCCGGCCGCAAACTGGTGCTGGATGCGGACGCGCTTTCAAGTTTTGCAGGAGATTCCTCCGCGCTTGCTAAGCTCTTGAAGAAGAATCCAAAAGGTCCGGCGGTGATCACACCGCATGAGGGTGAGTTCGCGCGGCTTTTCGCTCGCAATCCGGAAGTGCTCAAGCCGGAATCCAAGGTCGAGCGGGCGCGGGCGGCGGCAAAGCTACTCGGCGCGGTCGTTCTCCTGAAGGGGCCGGATACGGTGGTGGCTGAGCCCGCAGGCCGTGCAGCCATCGCAGAGAACGCGCCACCTTGGCTCGCTACCGCCGGTTCTGGTGACGTACTGGCCGGGATCGTGGCCGGGTTGCTCGCCCAGGGCATGCCGCCCTTCGAGGCCGCCTCCGCCGCGGTCTGGCTGCACGGGGAGGCCGGCACCGAGGCTGGGCCGGGGATGATCTCCGAGGACCTGGAGCCGGAGTTGCGGGCGGTTATCGGCCGGCTCGTTGGAAAGCTCGCGCCGCAGAAATAGAACGATCCCGGGTCGCAGCGGCTTCGCCACCTTACCCGGGATGACCTGACGCCGACGGTGTCGCCGTCAGGTCACCTCGAACCAGGCTGCCATTCCTGCGTCCTGGTGCTCGATCATGTGGCAATGGAGCATCCATTTCCCTGGATTGTCGGCGACAAAGGCGATGCGCGTGATGCGGTCTGCGAGGATCAGCACCGTGTCGTTCCACCAGGGCTTCCAGCCATCGTCGAGCGCGTCGAGTACGCGGAAATGATGGCCGTGCACATGCATGCCGTGCGGAAAACGCGTGTCGTTCTTGATCGCTAGCATCACCGTGCGACCGCGCTTCACCGAGAACAGCGGTGGGCCGGAATGACCGGCGGAGACCCGTCCTCCCATGCTCCACAAGCGACTGGGGTCCATTCCCGCCCCGCCGCGCATCATGCCCATCATCATCGCGCTCATGGCGCCGCCTTCGAGCGGCACGTCGAGCTTGAGTGCGCCAACAAAATCCATCCGTTCGGGAAGCGGATTTGACGGAAGCGCACGGATAGGACCGAGCGACACCGTGCGCTTCGGGGCGCCGGCGGCATAGATCAGACGAGCGACGGCGACTTCCTCGCGGCCGGTGTCGACCAGGATATCGGCGCTCGCGCCCGGTGCGAGCGTGGCATCGACGAAGACATCGCAACGGCCGCCCGGCGTCAGCACCACGCGCGAGCGATCGAGCAGAAACGGCTCGGCCGGCTGGCCGTCGATCGCGACCACGGTTGCGGCGTGGCCGGCTATCCGCACCGGCATCACCCGTGCGTTGGCAACATTCACCAGGCGGAGACGAATCCGCTCATTGGTCGCGACCGGGATTTCGATGCTGGGCACCCCGTTCGCAGTGAGATGGTTGCCGTAGCGGCCCTCGTGCGCCGCGTCGTGCATATTGCCGAAGCTCTCGTGGATGAGCCCGGACTGATCGAGTCGCCAATCGTCGAGCAGGAGCGCAACGTCCCGGTCCACCTCGACCGGCTTCTCCTCATCGACGATCAAGAGCCCGTAGAGCCCGCGGTCCAGCTGTTCGCCCGAGTGCCAGTGCGGGTGATACCAGAACGTACCCGCGTCGGGTGCCGTGAAGCGATAGTCGAAGCTCGTGTCGGGCGCGATCGGCGCCTGGGTAAGGTGAGGCACGCCGTCCATGCGATTGTCGAGGCGCAGGCCGTGCCAATGCACCGCCGTAGGCTGGGCGAGGCGGTTCACGACCCGGACTTTCACCTCGTCGCCGCGGCGGATGCGTATCGTCGGCCCCGGAACGATGCCGTCATAGCCCCAGATCGGCGTGGATGCCGCCCCGGGACCGCGCAAGCGCGCCTCGCCGGGCCTGAGCGTGATTACGCGGAAACCGTCGGCGGTTTGAGCCAGGCCAGGCCGGCCGATCAGCGGGATCGCGGTGGCCGCCAGACCAGCGGCGAGGAAACGGCGGCGGGAAAGCTTGGCCATAGTAGATCGCCTGCAAGCGGGAATCTGCCTTGAGGCAGGTCAACCCGTGAACCAACACTGCAGGAGTATGGCGAGCCGAGGCAACTTAAGGATATGTAATGCGAATTCGGCCCGTCTTTGTTTTTGCACGCTGCGGTGCCCGTGCTATATCCGCGGCCCGGCCGGGAAAGGCCCTGCAGCTCAAGCGCTAGCGGGCGTGGCGGAATTGGTAGACGCGCGGGATTTAGGTTCCCGTGACGCAAGTCGTGGGGGTTCGAGTCCCTCCGCCCGCACCAGATCCGACCCGGCAAAACGATCGTCCGGCAGAGAAGGCATCCGATGCAAGTCACCGAAACTCGGGTCGATGGGCTGAAGCGCGAGTACCAAGTCGTGCTGCCGGCGGCCGAACTGGACAAGCGCGCCACCGAGCGGCTCTCCACGATCTCTGGTCAGGTGAAGCTTGCCGGCTTTCGTCCGGGCAAAGTGCCGCTGCCGCATCTGAAGCGCCTCTATGGCAAGTCCGTCATGGGCGAGGTGATCGAGCAGGCGATCTCGGAGGCGAACAACCAGATCGTGAGCGAGCGTGGCCTGCGCCTGGCGCTGCAGCCGCGCATCACACTCGCCAATGAGGAAGAGGGCGCGGTCAAGGAAGTGATCGAGGGCCGTGCGGATCTCTCCTTCACGGTCGCGATCGAGGTTCTGCCGAAGGTGGAGCTGACCGATTTCAAGTCGATCTCGCTGGTCCGGCCGGTGCACGACGTGACCGACAAAGAGACCGACGAGATGGTCGGCAACATCGCCGAGTCGAACCGGCCGTTCACGACCAAGACCGGCAATGCCAAGGCGGAGAAGGGCGATCGTGTGGTGATTTCATTCGTCGGTACGATCGACGGGAAGCCATTCGAGGGCGGCTCGGCCGAGGACGTGCCGGTGGTGATTGGGCAGGGCGGGTTCCTGCCCGGCTTCGAAGATCAGATCATCGGCATTGCGGTCGGCGACACGCGCACCATCAAGATCACTTTCCCGAAGAATTACCTCGCCGATACCCTGGCCGGCCGGGATGCGATCTTCGAGGCCACGGCCAAGAGCGTGGAGGCGCCGACCGAGGTCACGATCGACGATGCATTCGCCAAGACGCTCGGGCTCGATTCGCTGGCCAAGCTCAAGGATCAGGTGCGCGATCGCATCGCGCGCGGTCACGCGGCGGCCTCGCGCGTGAAGCTGAAACGGGCACTGCTTGATGCGCTCGACAAGGCGCACAAATTCGAGGTGCCGCCTTCGCTGGTCGAGCAGGAATTCGCCGGCATCTGGGATTCGGTCGCCAAGGAGTTGGAGACCTCGGGCAAGACCTTCGCCGACGAGGACACCACCGAAGAGAAGGCGCGCGAGGAATACCGGGTGATCGCCGACCGGCGCGTGCGGCTCGGGCTGGTGATCGCCGAAATCGGCGAGAAGAACGGCATCAAGGTGACCGACGACGAATTGACGCGCGCGGTCACCGAGCGGGCGCGGCAATATCCGGGCCGCGAGCAGGAAGTGTTCGAGCAATACCGGCGCAATCCGGACGCGGTTGCCTCGCTGCGGGCGCCGATCTTCGAGGACAAGGTCGTGGATTTCGTGCTCGAGCTCGCTAAAGTTGCCGAGAAAAAGGTGAGCCGCGAAGCGCTCTATAGCGAAGCCGAAGAAGACGCCAAGCCGGAGAAAGCCACGAATAAGGACAAGGGTAAGGATAAGCCCAAAGAAAAGGCCAAGAAGAAATAGCTCAGGCCCACGCCGCGCACCGATACGCTATGGTGCGCCCGCGCGATTCGCTTGCCCGGCAGGAAATGGACTGAACCAGCATGCGTGACCCCGTCGAGACCTATATGCAGCACCTCGTCCCGATGGTGGTCGAGCAGACCAACCGCGGCGAGCGCGCCTACGACATTTATTCGCGGCTGCTGAAGGAGCGGATCATCTTCATCACCGGCCCGGTCGAGGATCACATGGCCGCGCTGGTGGTGGCGCAGCTCCTGTTCCTCGAGGCGGAGAATCCGAAGAAAGAGATCTCGATGTACATCAATTCCCCGGGCGGGGTGGTCACGTCGGGGCTCGCGATCTACGACACGATGCAGTTCGTCCGCCCACCGGTCTCGACGTTGTGCGTCGGCCAGGCGGCGTCCATGGGATCGCTGTTGCTCACCGCCGGCGAGAAGGGCGCGCGCTACGCGCTGCCTAACGCGCGGATCATGGTTCACCAGCCCTCGGGCGGCTTCCAGGGGCAGGCCACGGACATCATGTTGCAGGCTGCGGAAATTCACTCGCTGAAGAAGCGGCTGAACGACATTTATGTAAAACACACCGGTCAGACCTTGAAGGCGATCGAGGATGCGCTCGAGCGGGACAAGTTCATGGACGGCGAATCGGCCAAGGAATTCGGCCTGGTCGATGCGGTGATCGACAAGCGGCCCCCCAGCGGCGACGCGACCAAAGACTAAGCCTGCGACTACCGGTCACAACGCAAGAAGGCTGATCGGCACTAGGTTTGCTTGGCTACGATGGCCTTGAATGTGGCGCAGAAACGGCGCGGGTAGCGTTAATGAATTCTTGATCCCCCGGCGGATAGCATGCTTCGCTAGGGTCAAGCTTCGGAACCGGGGCGGGGAATAGCTCCCCGCGAGGTCACGGAGAGACGAATGAGCAAGGTCGGCGGCGACAGCAAGAACACGCTCTACTGCTCGTTTTGCGGCAAGAGCCAGCATGAGGTCCGCAAGCTCATCGCGGGCCCGACGGTGTTCATTTGCGACGAGTGCGTCGAACTGTGCATGGACATTATTCGCGAGGAGAACAAGTCCTCGCTGGTGAAGTCGCGTGATGGAATTCCGACGCCTAAGGAAATCCGGAAGGTCTTGGACGACTACGTGATCGGTCAGGACCACGCGAAGAAGGTGCTCGCGGTCGCGGTTCACAACCACTACAAGCGCTTAAACCACGCGACCAAGCACAACGACGTGGAGCTGGCGAAGTCGAACATCCTGCTGATCGGGCCCACGGGCTCGGGCAAGACGCTGCTGGCGCAGACGCTCGCACGCATCCTGGACGTTCCGTTCACGATGGCGGACGCGACCACGCTCACCGAAGCGGGCTATGTCGGCGAGGACGTCGAGAACATTATTCTCAAGCTGTTGCAGGCCGCCGACTACAACGTTGAGCGTGCCCAGCGCGGCATCGTATATATCGACGAGATCGACAAGATTTCGCGCAAGTCCGACAATCCCTCGATCACCCGCGACGTGTCGGGCGAGGGCGTGCAGCAGGCGCTGCTGAAGATCATGGAAGGCAC
>JAYUHJ010000238.1:0-1839 GCA_043767065.1 Hyphomicrobiales bacterium
GGCGACGATGATGGCGGAGGACTCGCCGCCGTTGATCGGCAGCAGGAACACGATCGCCTTCTTCAGGTTGTCGTAGACGGTGCGCCCTTCCTTCACCGCCGCGTCGATCGAGGCGAAGTTGTCGTCGGCGAGCACCATCTCGGCGGCTTCCTTGGCGGCTTCGGTGCCGTGGCGGCCCATCGCCACGCCGACATCGGCGCGCTTGAGCGCCGGGGCGTCGTTGACCCCGTCGCCGGTCATCGCCACCACGTGGCCGCCGGCCTGCAGCGCTTCCACCAGCCGCAGCTTGTGCTCCGGGCTGGTGCGCGCGAACACGTCCACCTCCGCGACCCGGATCGCGAGATCCGTCTGGCTGAGCGCATCCAGATCGCGTCCGGTCAGCACGACCTCGCAGTTGACGAGACCGAGCTGGCGCGCGATCGCGCGCGCGGTCGCGCCATGGTCGCCGGTGATCATCTTGACGCGGATGCCCGCCGAGCGGCACTCGGCGACGGCCGCCATCGCCTCTTCGCGCGGCGGGTCGATCAATCCGAACAGCCCGAGCAGCGTGAAGCCGCGCTCGACATCGTCGAAGCGCAGTTCGCGGAGATCGGCCGCCGCCGGCTTGCAGGCCACCGCGAGGACCCGCTGGCCTTGCGAGGCCATCTCATCGATCCGCTCGTGCCAGCGCGCCGGCGCGAGCGGCGCGTCGCCGCCAGGGCCGCGCTCGAGCGCGCACATGGCGAGCACGCGTTCGGGCGCGCCCTTGACATAGAGATAGCCCGCGCCGGCGTGGTCGTGGTGCAGCGTCGCCATGAAGCGGTGTTCGGCGTCGAAGGGAATGACGTCGGTGCGCGGGAACGCTTTCCTTTCGCCATCCAGGTCGAGGCCCGCCTTCAACCCGAGCACGAGCAGCGCGCCTTCCATCGGATCGCCGTCGACCTGCCAGCCGCCGTCCGCCCGCCGCAACGCCGCCTCGTTGCACAGGACCGCGGCGCGCGCCATCGCGAGGAGGATCGGCAGTTGCTCGGGCGGCATCTCGCGCCCCGCCAGGGCGAAGCCGCCGTGCGGCTCGTAGCCGACGCCGCCGACGGTGTACAGATCCGCCGCCGCGGCCACCGAGCGCACGGTCATCTCGTTGCGCGTCAGCGTGCCGGTCTTGTCGGTGCAGATGATCGACACCGAGCCGAGGGTCTCGACCGCGGGCAGGCGCCGGACGATGGCATGGCGCTTGGCCATGCGCTGTACGCCGATCGCCAGGGTGACGGTCAGGATGGCCGGCAGGCCCTCGGGGATGGCGGCGACCGCGAGCGCCACCACCGTCATGAACATCTCCGCCGCGCCCGTGCCGCGAACCAGCACTCCGAACGCGAACACCAGCGCGACCACCCCGAGGATGAAGCCGGTCAGCCAGCGGGCGAAGCGGTTGATCTGGCGCAGCAGCGGCGTCGCCAGCGTCTCCGCGCCCTCCACCATGCGGCTGATGCGGCCCAGTTCGGTGCCGCCGGCGGTCGCGACCACGAGCGCGGTTCCCTGGCCGGCTGCCACGAGCGTGCCGGCATAGGCCATCGAGCTGCGGTCCGCGAGCGGCGCGCCGGCGTCGACCGGATCGACCCGCTTGTCGGCCGGGACGGATTCCCCGGTCAGCGCCGCTTCCTGCAGCTTGAGTCCCCTGGCGCGGATGATCCGCACATCCGCCGCCACCCGGTCACCGGGCTCGAGGATGACCAGGTCGCCCGGGACCAGCTCCTCGGCCGCGATCGCCCGGCGCGTCCCGTCGCGCAGCACCGTGGCGCGCGGCGCGAGCATGCCGCGGATGGCTTCCAGCGCCCGCTCCGCCTTGCCCTCTTGGATGAAGCC
>JAYUHJ010000239.1:0-1833 GCA_043767065.1 Hyphomicrobiales bacterium
GAAGCGCCGCGCGTTGCGCCGCGGTCATCAAATCCAGCTCGACCGTGCGGCGGCCGGCGGCGCGGTCGCTGATCGCGTAATAGGGCAGGCCGTGGCGCGTGTAGAACGAGATCGAAAAATAATCCGGCGTGGTCGGCACGCGCACCCGCAGCGCGCCGCCGGCCAGATCGTACAGGCAAACCGCGCTGGCGAACGCCGGGTCCATGCGCGGCAGCGTCGCGCCGAACGGCGTCGGGTCGGGGATCACGCTCACCATGTTCGCCGGGCCGAGCTGCGACAGGCGCGCGTGGGCGTCGTCGAGCGCGAGGCGGGGCAGCGCCATCACGCTCACCAGATGCACCAGCCCGCCGAGCACCAGCCCGATCAGCGCCGGCAGCACATAGGGCCTCATGGGCAGCGCTCCTGCTTCACGCTCGGCATTTCGGCGCCGTCGCCCGAGCGGCTGCCGATCCCGACCGGCGCTTCATAGAGCCGCAGCACGGCCGTCACGCGGTCGCGCCCGCCGGTCGACAGCCAATTGCCGCCGCGGGCGCGCGGCGCCAGCACGATCTCGACCGCGCGATCCGCGTTCCATACCACTTCGGCGCTTGTGAAGGCGTAGCGCTCCGCGGCGTTGTCGATCAGCCGGCCGCGGCCGTCATAGACCGTGATCGTCCACAGCCGCGCCGGCGGCAGGCGGCCATGGATGCGAATGTCGCAGCGGCCGTCGAGCGCGCGGCCCGCGTCGTCGGTTGTGGCCACGAAAGCGATACCGTCGGCAAGCTCCAGCGGCAGCTCGCCTGAGCGCGCGAACGCGGCGCGCGCATAGGGATCGGCGTCGGCGGTGCCGCTTTTCGGCCACGCCGTCCAGGCGCCGATCTGGATTGCGCCGAAGCCGTGGCCGCGCGCCGACGCAAACCACGTCAGCCCGATGCCGCTCGCGGCCCCTACCAGGAAAGCAAGAAGGACGACGAATAGGCGCAAAACAGCAGTCCTATTGCTGGGCGGCGGCTGATCGGCCCGGTGCCGCCGCAGTCGGCGCAGGCGTCACAGGGACCGTCTCACGCAACATCCTCTCGATCCTCAAGAGCCGCTCGGCCGCGCGCGGCGAGAGCGTGATCGGCCGCTTGGCCGTCGGGAATTCGGACTCGGCGCTGGCGACCTTCGGCTCATCGACACGTGGTGTCGGCGCATTAATTAAGCCCGGAATCTGCTTCGGCTCCACCCCTTGATGTGCATAAGTCATGACCTTCTGCCAGGTCATCGCCGGCAACGACCCGCCGGTCATGCGGCGCGTGGGCGAATAGTCGTCGTTACCCATCCAGATGCCGCCGACGGACGTGCCCGAATAGCCCACGAACCAGCCATCGCGCCAGGCGTTGGTGGTGCCGGTCTTGCCGGCGACGTGCACGCCATCGATGCGGGCGCGGCGGCCGGTGCCGTTTTCCACCGCGTTGTGCAGCATGATGTTCATGTCGGCCACGACATTGGCCGGTAGGATGCGCTCGGGCTTGCCGCCATCGCGCTCCCAGGTCCACACCACCTCGCCGAGCGGCGTCTTGATTTCGAGCGCGGCGTGGCTCTCGACCTTCATGCCGCCGCTGGCATAGTGCGCGAAGGCGCGCGTGTGCTCGAGCACGGTGAGGTCGGCCGCGCCGAGCGGCAGCGGCGGCGTATTGATGATCGGGCTGACCACGCCCATGCGGCGCATGACGGCGATGATCTTCTCGCGGCCGATCGCCTGAGCCGTCCGCACCGCCACCGTGTTAAGCGAGCGCGTCAGCGCGTTGATCATGGTGACCGGGCCGGCAAAGCCGCCCGAATAGTTGCGCGGGCACCAGTTGCCGATACAAA
>JAYUHJ010000240.1:0-1827 GCA_043767065.1 Hyphomicrobiales bacterium
GATCAGTCCCCGCTCGTCGCTCTCGGTGCCGAGCGAGCGCTGGTGGATGCCGTGGCCGACGAATTCCCAGCCCGCATCGCGCACGGCGCGCGCGAGATCGGGATAGATCTCCAGCACGCTGGCGTTGATGCTCGCGCTCGCCGGCAGCTTGCGCTCGCCCACCACCTGCAGCAGGCGCGGCATGCCGCAGCGGTTGCCGTACTCCGACCAGCTGAAGTTGGCGATGTCGGGAATGTGGGAACGGCCATGCGGCGGGACCACGATCGTGCGCGGCATCGGCTGGTCGAACTGCCAATATTCGATGTTCACCACGACGTGCACGATCAGCGGCTTGCCGCCCGGCGGCTGCAGCTTCGCGCGCGCGCTGGACATCTCGTAGGGGACCCGCGGATTGGATCGGGCCGGTGCGGCAGAGGAAGGGCTCATTGGGTCTCCGGGTGATTCCTGCTCAGCCAAGGACGGCCGCCCGCACCGCCTCGGCGAGCACTGCGTCGTCCTCGGGCCGCAAGGCCTGGGGATCGACAACGAGGATGCCCTGCGAGGCGAATCGCTCGGAGAGGTGCACCGGCGGCTCACCTTCCTGTAGCCGGCGGCTCACGGCGAGAGGATTCTCGACGCTGAGGTGG
Organism: Hyphomicrobiales bacterium; assembly: GCA_043767065.1. Lineage (GTDB taxonomy): Bacteria > Pseudomonadota > Alphaproteobacteria > Rhizobiales > Xanthobacteraceae > JAHFPN01. Next base: position 627 of record JAYUHJ010000240.1, read on the forward strand.
AGTTGCGGCACGCGGCCCGTCTCGCTTGCACTCACGATTCGCTTTGGCAGATCGCCCATCTTCTTCGCAATCTCCTCGAGCCGCTTCTCGAGCGCCGCGTTGGAGGCTTCGTCGTCAGCGGCGGCGAAGCGCTCGAGCGCGACCAGCAGGCCGACGATCTCCTCCTTGCCTGTCTTGAAGCCGCGGCCCAAACCGTGGTGCGGAACGCCCTTCATCTCCTGAACATTGATCAAATCCGGAGGCACCCAGGTCGCCGGTGAGACGTCCATGTCGAGCTGCTGCGCCAGCGCCGCACCGACGAGATCGCGGCGCCCCGCGAGAATGCCCGAGGCCTGCGGGCCGCCGAGCGCCTTGCCGCCGGAAAAAGCGACCAGGTCGGCGCCCAACTCGATGAAACGCCGCAGATTGGATTTCGGCGGCAGTTGCGCCGCCGCATCGACGATGACGGGAATGTCTTTCGATCTGCATGCTTCTACAACAACAGGAAGGTCGGACAGATTCGACGGATTCGCCGAAAAAGCAAAAGCTGCCGTTCTCGGCGTAATCGCGGCTTCGATCTCCCATGCCTCGAGGCCGCGCACTCCCGCGCCGGTGCCGCGGTCGTTGTGGCCGATGTCCACGATGCGCGCGCCGGAGGCGCGCAGCGCGTGTGCGTAGCCGGTGTAATGCGTGCGCGGCAGCAGGATTTCGTTGGCGAAGCCCTCCGTCTGCGGCAGCGCGGCCATTTTCGCGATGTCCCAGCGCGTCATCGCCGCCGCGGCAGCGAGGGTGAGCGCGGCGGCGGCCCCGCTGGTCACGATCCCTGCCTGCGCGCCGGTGAGGCGGAAAATCGTACCGCTCGCCGCCTGCTGCAGCTCGGCGATATCCACCGATGCGCGCGCGGCGGCGGCCATCGCGGCGAGGACTTCGTCGTCCATGAGCGCGCCGCCCAGCCGCGTGAGGGTGCCTGCCGCGTTGATGCGGCGTTTCACTCCGAGCGAAGCGTAGAGGTCCTGTTTCATGGCAAGGGTCAAATATAATAAGGCATGGATCCGATCGCCCTCGAGCTTTTTAAGAACGCCATTTTCTCGAACGCCGATGAGATGGCGCTCACCGTGGTCCGCACGACCTATTCCGGCGTGCTCAAGGACAACATGGATTTCTCGACCGGCTTCGCCGACGCCGAGGGCAAGCTCGTCGCGCAGGGGCTGACGCTCCCGGG